>JAGBRL010000051.1 GCA_017632345.1 Paludibacteraceae bacterium | reverse complement strand
TTCCAGACAGTCATCTACGTTCTCTTCCGCTGGCTTGGCTTCTATACGCAGGTGGAGGTGAACACTTCCAAAGGTCGTATGGACTGCATACTTTTCGCTCCGCAGCAAATATTCATCATCGAGTTCAAGGTGGACGAGAGCGCGGAGATTGCCCTCGCCCAGATTAACGAAAAGGGCTACGCCGACCCTTACCGCAACGATGGCAGACCGATTGTGAAAATTGGAGTGAACTTCTCCAGTGAAGAGCGTACGATTGAGGGGTGGAAGGCGGAACTGTAGTTCGTAAAGTTTCTGCAATTGATATTAATGATTTTTAGAAAGAAGAATTTATAAGTTTTATGAGAAAGATATTTTATGCAATAGTGTCAAGTGTGATTTGTGTTTCTTGCGCGCAAAAGGAGTCGTTCGAGGTGAAGGGTGTGTTGGATGATGCGGGCGGAAAAACTGTCTATATGGAGCATTTCGGCCTGAAGGGGTCTAAGATTTTAGATTCGGTTAAAGTTTCGCCTAAAGGCTCTTTTGGATTTAAGGTGAGCAAATTTGACTGCCCGGAGTTTTTCAGGCTGAAGATTGATAGCGCCTCATATCTTTTTGCGGTCGATTCAACGGAGACGGTGTCAATCAAAGGTTCTCTGGCAGATTTGCAAAATGCGGTGCTGACAGGCTCTAAGGATGCTGAAAATTTGCGCTTGATGGAAAAAAGGTTGCGGCTGGCCGAAGATACTGTGCGTTCGTTGGTGAATGGCTTTAAGAATGGTCTGCTGACTGACAGAAAAGAGTTGGACGATAAGGTTTTAAGCGTGTTCGTTAATTACAAGAACGACGCTTCGAAGGTTATCTTTAGCAGAGATGGTTGTAATTTTGCGGCCTCTTATTATGTGCTGTATAAAAAAATGATTTACGGAATGGAGCCTTTTTCGGCAAGTCTAAATTCTGATTCTCGATACTTCTACTATGTGGCCAATATTTGGGAAAAGAAGTATGCGGGTTCTGCTCGTGCTGCTCAGTTGGAGTGTGTGGTTAAAGATATTAGAGAACGGAAAGAGGCTGAGCGTAATGAACAGCTTTATGAAAAGCTTGAACGTGATGAGTCTCGTGGATTTGTGAATCTTAATCTGCCAGATGCTAATGGCAAGCTTCGTTCGTTGGAAGATCTGGAGGGCAAGCCTATTTTTTTGTATTTCGCAAATCTGTCTCTTATGTCTAATTATGATATTCTGGATCTGAAAGACTTGTGCGCTAAGAATCCTGGTCTTGCTATTTATATGGTGTCGTTTGAAGAGAATGTTGAGGAGTGGAAGAAAAGCGCCAAGGGGTTGCCGTGGATATGTGTTAACGATGTTTCAGGGAAGGCTGTGCTGACTTATAATTTGATGCAGCTTCCTGCTAATTACCTGATCGCGGCCAACGGTACTGTTGTCGGTCGTGATGTTCGTGTTGATGATGTGAGAGATTTTCTTAAACGTGAAAAATAGTATTGAAATAAACTGCGGCATTGTTGGTGCTGACCTTGACAGAGTGCGTCAATTGGTGGATGTCAGGGAACTGAACAATGAAGCGGCTTGGCTTTTGTGCGACTTTCTCAATGATAATCCAAAGGCTGTGTCTGCCGATTTGGTAAGGGAGGTTGGTTGTGATGGCCTTGCGGAACAGACAACGGTTGCAGCGCTTGTCGCAGGGTTCTGCGGACTGGATGCGGAACTGGAGCGCAAGGACGCTTTGATATTTGATTTTTATATAAGGAGGGCGGTCAGAAAACTTGATGTTGATGATTATCTGAATAATCCTTATTATAGGAATATAAAGATTCCGGACGCAAAGGTTGGCGATTGGAGCTTGGAGCATGACTCTTATGCGGCGTACGAGATTTTCTTGTGTGATGATTTGATGCTGTGTGATGATTTTAGAGAGATTCCGCAGCTCGGATTTTTTGACAGGCCGTTCTCTTTCCCTGTTGTCAAAGAGGGGGGCAGGGAGTGGATGGCGATTAAGCCGAGCGAGATAGAGTCGATGAGAAGCCCGGTGGGGCAGGTTGCCGGACGTGTGGCTGTGTTGGGGCTTGGTCTTGGGTATTTTGCGTATATGGCTTCGCTGAAGGTTGATGTGGAGCAGGTGACAATTGTTGAGAGAGATGAAAGAGTTGTTGAGCTTTTTGAAAAGTATATATTGCCGCAGTTTGAATTTGCTCGAAAAATCAGATTGCTGAAGATTGATGCGTTTGATTTTGTGTCGGGCGGTATGGATGACGGCGTATTTGACTATGTGTTCGTGGATTTGTGGCATGATGCGTCTGACGGTCTGCCGATGTACCTTAAGATGAAGGCACTTGAGGCAGGTTTTGCAAAGACAAAGTTTTTGTATTGGGTAGAGAATACGTTGCTGTCTGCGTGGAGATGGAATGTTTTTGAAGATGTGTTGAAAAATGCGACTTGCTATGATGATGTTGTACGGATGTTGAAAAGTGGTGTTTGTGCGTGCAAGAGATGATGGAATTTTTAGGTTTCTGAAGGTTTAAAAATGTGAAGTTTTATAGTCCGGCTTTTGGTCGGACTTTCTTTTTGTCTGCAAATTTGGCGTATAATTATACTAAGGATGGCTAGGGCCTCAAATTTTCACAATGTTTTTAATGAGGAAAGGAGAGTTGTTAACAATTGAAAAATGCCGGTTTTTCGCCCCACTTTACTTTATTTTCAGTCCATTTAAAGATATGTATTTTGTATTTATCTGGTTTATAATTAGTTATATTTTGGTATTGTGTGGGATGTAATTTATTTTTATTGTTGATAACCTGTTGAAAAATTATTTATTATAGGTTAAAAAAATAATGGTGGGGGAAAGTGGAGCGTATGAAATTAATGTGTATCTTTGGAAAGTGAAAAATAGACTCTATTGGCATGATGGGATTTTTAAGTAAAGTCGAGGCTAAAGCCGATAACAAAGGGCGTTTGTTCGTCCCTGCTGTTTATCGGAAGCAGCTGGAGAAATTGGGCGAAGGTGGCCTGATTCTTCAGCTCGATGCGGTCTGCCGTTGTGTCAGGGTTTATCCGGAGTCTTATTGGGAGAAACTCAACGAAGAGTTCAAGGCCAAACTGAACCTTTGGGACCAGAAGGACTTGATGCTCTACCGTCAGTTTATCGCTGGAGTGGATATGGTGGAGATGGATGCGAGCGGCCGTATCTTGATGCCTAAGCGCTATCTGGAGATGATGGAAGTTGAAACTGACGCTCTGTTTGTTGGTATGTGCGACTATTTTGAGGTGTGGAACCGTGACGTGTACGAGTCTGCGCAGTTCACGCCGGAGGATTACGCTAAGGCTATGCAGGAGAAGATGGGTAACTCTCAGATTGGTTGTAATATATAAAAGGTGTTTTTATGACAGATGTGGTTTATCATATTCCGGCGTTGCTGAATCCTTGCATGGAGGGGCTTGACATAAAGCCTGACGGGGTTTATGTGGACGTCACTTTTGGCGGCGGCGGCCATTCGCGCGAGATTCTGAAAAGACTCGGTGATAACGGCAGACTGATCTCTTTTGACCAGGATGCTGACGCTATCAGAAACGTGATTGACGATGACAGATTCACTTTTGTCAGAAGCAACTTTAAGTATCTCTCTAACTTTCTGAAGTATCATGGGGTAGAGAAGGTGGACGGTATTCTTGCTGACCTCGGTGTCTCGTTTCATCATTTCGATGATTCGTCCAGAGGTTTCTCTTTCCGTTTTGACGGAAAGCTTGATATGCGCATGAATACGGAGGCGGGCCTGAAGGCGTCGGATGTGCTTGAGAATTATTCTGAAGAGCAACTTGCGGATGTCTTTTTCTATTATGGCGAACTGAAAAATGCGCGCAGAATAGCGTCGGTTATAGTCAAGAGCCGCGAGGAGAAGAAGATTGAGACTATCTCGCAGCTGCTCGATTTGCTTGAGCCGCTTATGGGGAAGGACAGACAGAAAAAGGATCTTGCAAAGGTATTTCAGGCTCTGAGGATAGAGGTAAACAAGGAGATGGATGTGCTGAAGCGTCTTTTGACACAGGCGCGGAACGTGCTGAAGCCGGGCGGCAGAATTGTGGTGCTTACTTATCATTCGCTTGAAGACCGTCTGGTGAAAAACTTTCTGAAGGCAGGCAATTTTGAGGGTAAGGTGGAACAGGATTTTTACGGAAATCGCTTGTCGCCGTTCAAACTTGTGAATAACAAGGTAATTGTGCCGGATGCGGAGGAAATTGAACGTAACCCTCGTTCCCGAAGTGCTAAACTGCGTGTGGCTGAATTGGTTAACTCGTAAAAAAATGGATATGAACTGGTTTCGCAATATGCTGTTTGGTCGCAAGGAAAAGTTTGCGGAGTTTGAAGATGTGAAGGAGCGGAAAAAGGAGAGCAAAAGCATCTCCGTTCCGTGGAAGACTATCTTCAGCGGCGATATTGTAATGAAGTTCGTGAAGGGGAATGTGGGCATGATCGTTTTGCTGCTGTTTCTTGTGTTTGTGTACATAGGAAATCAGTTTTATTGCAAAAAGATGGTGCTGGAGATTTCGCGGCTTGAGGCTGAACTGAAAGACCTCAGGTTTGAGGCTTTGACCCGTTCGGCCGACTTGATGGAGGTGAGCAAACGCTCTAACGTGAAACGCAGGGTGAGAGAGATGGGCATCGATATTGAGGGGCCTGTAACTCCTCCTGTGAGAATTGATGATTGATTATTTAGAGGATATTTTTATATGGCTCAAAAACAAAAGACAACGGCTACAACGGTTAAGGAGAGGCTCAGCAGACGCACGGGCTTCATCGTCGTTTTTTTTGCGGCTTTGCTGGTTTTTGTTTTTGGGACGATGCTGCAAACTACTTTGGGCGATGAGGGCGAGTTCTGGAGAAGCAAGGTCGCCGGATTGAGGGTGGATAGCCTCAGGCTGGAGCCGAAGCGAGGCAATATTTTCACGCACGACGGCAAATTGCTTGCAAGCTCTATCCCGGAGTATAAGTTGTATGTGGACTTTAAGGCGGAGGGCCTTACGGACTCGATTTTCTTTGCTAATGTGGACTCTTTGGCTTACAAACTTAGCGAAGTTTACAAAACTCGCTCGGCAAGCGGGTTCAGGAAGCATCTGAACAATGGATACAGCGCCGGTCGGCGTTGGTTCTTGGTCGATAGCAAGCCTATCAGCTACATGGATTTCAAGAAGGTCAGTTCGTTCCCGCTTTTTTCGCCTACTTATAAGATTGTCAGGCGTGACACTCTGAAAGACAAGGACGGTAATGTGAGGCTTGACGATAAAGGGCAGCCAAGGGTAAGGTTGTCGAGGAGACGTGTGGCAGCCGGCATTTTGCCTTCTGCGTCGTCGCTCGAACGTGTTAAGCGCGTGAAGCCTTTTGGCACTGTCGCGGCGGCTACCAGAACTATCGGCGGCATGTACGCCGAAAAGGGAAAGGGGGGCAGCAGCGGGTTGGAGCAGACGTTCGAGGCTGACCTGAAAGGCTCTGCCGGTGTGGCTACCTTGGGCAAGACTTTGAGCTCGAGGGTCGCGGTGCCTTTGGTAGAGCCGGTTGACGGGCTTGATGTTGTTTCTACTATCGATATTGATTTTCAGGGGATTGTGGACGATGCTCTGAGCAATAAGCTGATGGAGACTGGCGCTGAGCGCGGATGCGCTATCCTTATGGAGGTCGAGTCGGGCGAGGTGAGGGCTATCTCTAATTTCCAAAGGTTCGAAAATAACGGAAAGCCTTATTATAGGGAGAACCAGAATTTTGCCATGAGCGCTCTTACTGAGCCGGGTTCTACTTTTAAAACGGCTTCTATGATTGTGGCTCTGGAAGATGGTGTTGTGGATACTGGCACTGTTGTCAACACGGGAAACGGGCTGTATAAGTTCCATAACAGCAGCATGAAGGACTGGAACATTAAGTACGGCATGATTAACGGTAAGTGGCAGCCTTATCCATACAATCCTGCTGATGAGAAGCATAGTTCGGGATACGGAAAAATATCTTTTGCCCAGGCTTTGTGGTACTCGTCCAACATAGGTATCTCCAAGGTTATTAATGATGCGTACAAGGATAACCCGGAGCGTTTTGTGGAACGTCTTTATGACATGGGGCTGGTGCAGCCGATGGATTTTAAAATCAGAGGCGCGGCGGAGCCGTACATAAAGCATCCTGACGACAAGTCGAGCAAGTGGTCGGGCACCTCGCTGCCGTGGATGTCTATCGGATATGAGCTGCAGATGCCGCCTATGTATGTGCTTGCGTTTTATAACGCAATCGCGAACGACGGCAAGATGATAGCTCCTAAGCTTGTTAAGTCTGTGCGCAGAAACGGTGTTGATGTTAAGGTCTTCCCTACTGAGACTGTTAAAAAGTCAATTTGCAGCGAAAAGACGCTCGGAAAGGTCAGGCAGATGTTGATTGATGTTGTGGAGAAGGGTACTGCTAAGGCTGCAAGGTCGGAACATTTTAAAATCGCGGGAAAGACTGGCACGGCTCAGGTGGATTACGGCAAGAGCAAGTCAAAAAAGACGCATCAGCTGACTTTTTGCGGATATTTCCCTGCAGACAAGCCGAAATATACGTGTGCCGTGGTTGTATGGGCTCCTAAAATATACCCGTCGGCTGGTAATATTTGCGGTCCTGTGGTGAAAAATATTGCGGAGCGCGTGTATGCGATAAGCCCTCTTATCGAAACTGACAGCGATGTTGAATTTGCTGGAAATATGCCGGTGACTAAGGATGGAAAACGTGAGGACTTGAAGTTTGTGCTGGACAAACTTGATATACCTTTCGCGGAGCAGGGCAAGGACGTGGATTCGGAGTGGGTGCGCTCGTCGGCAAACTCTAAAGCGGTCGCTATGGACGCTGCTTGCAAAAACGCCTCTATTGTGCCTAATGTGAAGGGCATGGGTGCGAAAGATGCTGTTTATCTGCTGGAAAACAGAGGTCTGAAGGTCTCTGTTTGCGGCGTGGGAAGGGTTGCCGAGCAGTCGGTGGAGCCGGGTACGAGAATTGTTAAGAATATGATGATTAATTTGGTTTTGAACTAATTGGATAATTGATTATGAAGACGCTGAGCGAAATAATATATGGTCTTAATCCGCTGAAACTGGTGGGCGACGCTAATGTCGTTGTTTCTGGTGTTCAGTCGGATTCTCGAAAGGTTGAGGCTGGCTTCCTTTTTGTCGCTACTTGCGGCACTACGGTCGATGGCCATGACTTCATCTCGGACACTCTTTCGCGAGGCGCGGCGGCGGTGGTGTGCGAACGGTTGCCGGAGGTCTTGGCCGACGGCGTGACTTATGTGCTTGTGGAGGATTCTAACGAGGCTCTGGGTCGTGTGGCTTCTGCTTGGTTTGGTTGTCCGTCTAAGAGCTTGAAGCTCGTAGGGGTTACCGGAACGAACGGAAAGACCACAATCGCCACTCTGCTTTATCAGATGTTTATGCGTTTTGGGCATAAGTGCGGACTGCTTTCTACTGTCTGCAATTATGTGGGTGAGGCTGCAGTTCCTTCTACTCACACTACGCCGGACCCTATCTCGCTGAACTCGCTCCTCGCAAGGATGGTTGAAGAGGGGTGCGAATACGCCTTTATGGAGGTGAGCTCGCATTCTGTGGCGCAGAGGCGAATTGCCGGGCTTGAGTTTGACGGCGCTGTGTTCACAAACATCACACGTGACCATCTGGATTATCACAAGACTTTTGAAAATTACAGAGATACGAAAAAAAGGTTCTTCGACGAACTGCCTAAAGGGGCTTTCGCTCTGACTAATGTTGACGATAAAAACGGACTGTTCATGCTCCAGAATACAAAGGCCGAGAAACAGACCTACTCTGTGAGAACGTTGGCGGATTTCAAAGGAAAACTTCTGGAGGACAGCTTCGATGGAATGCTTGTCGAAATAAACGGGAAAGAGGTGTGGACTTCGTTCGTTGGTCGTTTCAATGCGTCAAATTTGCTTGCGGTGACAGGCACTGCTGTGCTTCTTGGCAAGGAACTTGACGAGGTGCTGGTAGCTTTGAGCGCTCTTAAACCGGTCTCCGGCCGCTTTGAGGCTCTGAGGGCGCCTTCCGGTTACAGTGCGGTTGTGGATTACGCTCACACTCCTGATGCGTTGCAGAATGTTATTGCGACTATCAACGAGATTAAGTGTGGCGGAAATCTGATTACGGTTGTCGGTTGCGGCGGAAACAGAGACAAGGGTAAGCGTCCTATCATGGCGCAGGAGGCTGTAAAGGGAAGCGAGCAGGTTATCATAACTTCTGATAATCCGAGGTTTGAAGACCCGCAGGATATTATCAACGACATGATGGCTGGCCTTGATGCGGTGCAGCAGAGAAAGGTTATCGCAATTCCGGACCGCTATCAGGCAATAAAGACCGCTTGCGCTTTGGCTCGTCAGGGCGATGTGGTGCTTGTGGCTGGAAAAGGGCATGAGAATTATCAGGACGTGCAAGGCGTGAAGTCGCATTTTGACGACAAAGAGGTCTTGGCGGAGGTTATGAGGTGATTTTTTGAGGTATAATTTAATAAATGTATAAATAGATGTTTTACTATCTTTTTAATTATTTGGATAAGTTAGATGTGGCGGGCGCCGGAATGTTTAAATATATTTCGTTCCGTTCGGCTCTTGCGTTCATCTTTTCTTTGCTTATCGTTTTGGTGCTTGGCAAAAAGATGATTCAGTTTTTGCAAAAGAAGCAGATAGGCGAGATTATCAGAGATCTTGACCTTGCTGGGCAGATGAGCAAGAAAGGTACTCCGACAATGGGCGGCGTCATTATTATTTTGGCTATAATCGTGCCTTGCCTTTTCTTCGGGAAACTGGAGAATATTTATTTGATACTTATGCTGATAACTACAGTCTGGCTGGGTTTCCTTGGCTTTATGGACGACTATATCAAGGTGTTCAAAAAGGATAAGGAGGGGATGCCGGGCAGATACAAGATAGTGGGGCAGATTGTGCTTGGCCTTGTTATTGGGCTTACTCTTTACATGAGCGACGATGTTGTCATTCGTGAAAATATTACCGCGTCTGTCGCTAATTCTGAGGTTGTGGAGTTCGGAAGTAAAGATGTGAAATCGACACAGACCACTATACCGTTCTTCAAGAACAATAATTTGGATTACGCGGACTTGTTCGGGTTTATGGGTGAGCATGCGCAGCTGTGCGGTTGGATCTTTTTTGTGCTGATGACAATCTTTGTTGTCACGGCGGTTTCTAACGGGGCGAACCTGACGGACGGTCTGGACGGACTTGCTACGGGAACGTCGGCTATCATCGGAACTACGCTCGGTATTCTTGCGTATTTGTCCGGACACTTCGAGTTTGCCGGATATCTGAATATCATGTATATTCCTCATTCGGAAGAGCTTGTCGTGTTTATCTGCGCTTTTGTGGGGGCTACTATCGGATTCTTGTGGTATAACTCGTACCCGGCGCAGGTGTTTATGGGCGACACTGGCAGTCTGATGCTTGGCGGGGTGATTGCGGTTTTTGCTATTTTGATACATAAGGAGCTGCTTATTCCTATTCTTTGCGGAATATTTGTGGTTGAGAATCTCTCCGTTGTGCTTCAGGTGAGCTATTTCAAAAGGACAAAGAAAAAGTACGGCGAGGGCAGACGATTGTTCCTTATGGCTCCGTTACATCATCATTTTCAGAAACTTGGCGTGCCGGAGGCTAAGATTGTTTCGCGTTTCTGGATTGTCGGAATCCTTTTGGCTGTTTTGACAATCGTCACTTTGAAAATGAGGTAAGGTTTGTTTTAAAAGATGATGTGTTATGAGTAGAATTGTAGTTTTAGGTGCTGGTGAGAGCGGCGTGGGTGCTGCTATACTTGCTAAGGCCAAAGGGTTTGATGTTCTGGTTTCCGACTTGTCTGAAATTAAGCCGGAGTATAAAAAAGAGCTTGATGATAATGGTGTCAGATGGGAAGAGAAGGGTCATTCGGCTGACGAAATACTGAAGGCTGACGAGGTTATAAAGAGTCCTGGTATTCCGGACAAGGCTCCGTTGGTGGCAGAACTGCGGACAAGGGGGGTGCCGGTCATCTCTGAAATTGAGTTTGCCGGACGTTATACTGATTCTAAGATGATCTGCATAACAGGCAGCAACGGAAAGACAACAACTACGATGCTCACCTACCATACGCTGAAAAAGGCGGGGCTGGATGTGGGGCTTGCCGGAAATGTGGGCTTTAGCCTTGCAAGGCAGGTGGCTGTTGACCCTCATGATTATTACGTCATTGAACTTAGCAGTTTCCAGCTCGACGGAATGTACGATTTCAAGGCGGATATTGCTGTGCTGCTTAATATCACTCCTGACCATCTGGACAGGTATGATTATAAGTTCCAGAATTATGTGGATTCTAAATTTAGAATCGTGCAGAATATGACGGAGGCTGACAGCTTCATATATTGGAATGATGACCCTGTAATTCAGGCGGAACTTGCTAAACGTGACATCAAGGCGTCTAAGTGTCCGTTCGCATTAGAAAAAGCAGAAGGTTTGGCGGCTTATGTTGAAAATGAGATTTTAAAGTTTGAAATTAAAGATAAGAAAATAGATATGGAACTAAGTAAATTGTCTTTGAAAGGACAGCATAATGTTTACAATTCAATGGCTTCGGGTTTGTCTGCGGCGGTGTTGAATTTGACGAAAGAGACCATCCGTGAGTCGTTGAGCGATTTTCAGGGGGTTGAGCATAGACTTGAGGCGGTGGCTCGTGTGAGAAATGTGCTTTTTGTGAACGATTCTAAGGCCACTAACGTAAACTCATGCTGGTATGCGCTTCAGTGCATGAACACTCCGGTTGTTCTTATCTTGGGAGGTAAAGACAAGGGTAACGACTATTCGGAGATCGAGGAGCTTGTCAAACAGAAGGTGCGCGCTATCGTTTGCCTTGGTGTTGACAATTCTAAGCTTCATGACTTTTTTGACGGCAAGGTTCAGAATATTGCAGATGCATCTTCTATGAAGGAGGCGGTGGAAAAGTCTTTCCAGTTCGCCGAAAAGGGGGACACTGTGCTTTTGTCGCCATGCTGCGCAAGTTTTGACTTGTTTCAGAGCTATGAGGATAGAGGCCGACAGTTCAAGGAGCAGGTCAGAAATCTGTAATAGTTAAATTGATGGTTGTTAGGCTTTAGTTTGAAGGGTATTATGGATAGCGCTTTTTTTAAAAATATGTTCAAGGGCGACAGAGTGTTGTGGTCTATCTTTGGGGTCATGCTGGTTATCTCTGTCATTGTCATGTTTAGCGCGTCGAGTGCTCTTGCTTACAAAAGTGGCGATTATAACGCGCCGGCTCTCAGACATATGCTTTTTCTTGGCGGCGCTGTGATTATTTCGACTATCTGCGCAAGAATAAACAGGAGGGCAATATTGTCTCTTGGCTATGCGTTCCTCTCTGTCGCTGTGGTCTCTTTGATATACACCTCTTTTATGGGAGGCGGGGTCGAAGAGAATAACGCGTCGAGGTGGCTCGAAATATTCGGGATTAGGTTTCAGCCGTCCGAACTGGCTAAACTGGGGCTTATCGTTGTGCTTTCGTATTTCTTGTCTGTGTGGCAGACGGAAGATGGTGTGCCGGACAGGTGCTTGAAATGGTCGTTCGGAATAACTGGGCTTGTGTGCCTCGCTATCTTCAAGGAGAATTTCTCTACGGCGGCGATTCTTTTTGCCGTGGTGTTTGTGCTGCATTTTGTGGGACAGGCAAGGCTGAAGACGTTAGGCAAGATATTGAGCGGAATCGTGGCGCTGGTGGGGATTGTGTTCCTCTTGTCTTATGTGGCGGGAAAGTTTGATGTAGAGGTGCCGGGTCTGCCGAGGGCTGAGACGTGGGTCAGCCGTATGTCAAGACATTTTGACAGAATAGAAAAGAAGGGCAGCGACTCTTATGTGGTGACCGACGATACAAGGCAGATCGACTACGCCACAATGGCGATAGCGAATAGCGACGGCTGGGGGGTCGGGCCTGGTAATAGTGTGATGCGCGACCATATCCCTTATGCGTATGCGGACTTTATCTACGCGGTGCTGGTGGAGGAGTACGGACTGCTGGGTGGTCTGATTGTCTTGTTCCTGTACCTGAGCTTCTTCTACAGAAGCGTGATGGTGGCCTGCAATTGCGGATATATGTTTGGCGCTTTGTTTTGCATCGGGCTCTCTTTGATGATTCTGGTGCAGGCTTTCGCGCACATAATGGTTTGTGTGGGTATCTTCCCGGTGACGGGGCAGCCGCTGCCTTTCATAAGTCACGGAGGTACTTCAATCCTTATGATGAGCATTTATGTGGGACTTATTCAAAATGTGGCTTCTTGGGAGGCAAAGCCTGCGGGCGAGCCTGCTAAAGCTTGAGTTGAATTTATAAATTTTATGTGCTATGAGTAAAAGGAGATTTATTATAAGCGGAGGGGGTACTGGCGGACATATCTTCCCTGCCATATCTATCGCTAATGCGCTGAAGGAAAGGTGCCCTGATGCTGAGTTTCTCTTCGTCGGAGCCGAAGGGCGTATGGAGATGGAGAAAGTCCCCGCGGCCGGATACGAAATTGTAGGGTTGCCGATTAGCGGATTTGACCGTAGCAATATATTAAAAAACTTCAAAGTTCTGGCTAAACTTTTCAAGTGCGTCGGAATGGCGAAGAATATCGTGAGGGAGTTCGCTCCGGACGCTGTCATCGGCGTGGGCGGATATGCCAGCGGACCGACGCTTTATGTGGCAAACGCGCTGGGAATCCCTACTTTTCTGCAGGAACAGAACTCTTATGCAGGCGTCACTAATAAAATTCTTGCAAATAAGGCGACGAAGATTTGTGTGGCGTATGAAAATATGGAACGTTTCTTTCCGAAAGACAGGCTGGTGCTGACTGGCAATCCGGTCAGACAGAATGTGCTGGCTGCCGAGCCTAAGGCCGAAGAGGCGTTTAAATTCTTCGGCTTCGAGCCGTCTAAAAAGACTTTGCTGATAATCGGAGGTAGCCTCGGGGCAAGAACTATCAATAACAGCGTGATTGCCGGTCTGGACAGACTGAAGGCGGCTGGGATTCAGGTGCTGTGGCAAACGGGCAAGTTCTACTATGAGAGCGCTTCGAAGGCGGCCGACGAGTCTGCTAACGCAAATCTTGTGGCGACTGATTTTGTCACTCGCATGGACTACGCTTATTCTATCGCAGACCTTGTCATCTCTCGCGCAGGGGCAAGTTCAATTTCTGAATTGTGTCTTCTTGGTAAGCCTTCTGTGCTTGTGCCGTCGCCGAATGTGGCAGAAGACCATCAGACTAAAAACGCCTTGGCTCTGGTCAATAGGGAGGCTGCTGTGATGGTGAAGGATGCCGAGGCTCCGGAAAAATTGATCAGCACGGCTCTGGAACTGATGGGCAACGAGGAGTGTCTCGCTAAACTTTCTGCAAATGTGATGGCGATGGCTTTGCCTAACTCGGCAAACAAAATAGCGGATGTTATTTTGAATAATTTGAAAAAGTAAGGGTTATGCTGAATAAGGTTAGAAATATATATTTTTTGGGCGTCGGCGGAATTGGCATGAGCGCGCTGGCTCGCTATTTTAACGCGAAGGGCTTTGCTGTGGCTGGTTATGACAAAACGGAGTCAGACCTGACAATGCAGCTTCAGCGCGAGGGCATTCAGGTGCATTATGATGATTCTGTAGATACTATACCGGAGGATTTTAAAAATCCTAACTTCACGCTTGTTGTGATGACTCCGGCTATTCCTGCTGACCTGACGGAATTGCATTTCTTCAGAAAGAACGGCTTTAACGTGCTGAAGAGGTCGCAGGTGCTTGGAGAAATAACAAGGGCTCAGCGCGGTATTTGTATCGCCGGAACTCATGGAAAAACAACAACCTCGACAATGACGGCGCATCTGCTTAACTCGTCGAGCGTGGGATGTAACGCGTTTCTTGGAGGAATCTCGAAGAATTTTGAGAAAAATATACATATTTCTGATTCAAGCGACCTTGTCGTTATTGAGGCTGATGAGTATGACCGCTCTTTCTTGACGTTGTCGCCGTACATGGCGGCGGTGACATCGGCTGATGCGGACCATCTGGATATTTACGGCACTGAAGAGGAGTATCTGAAGGGGTTTGAAGATTTTGTGTCGCTCGTGCGCCCGGGTGGAGTGCTTGTTATGAAGTATGGCTTGCCGATAAAGGCTGAGGTGGCGGAGAATGTGACGGTCTATACTTATTCGCGCGACTGTGGCGATTTTCATGCGGAGAACGTGGTGGTTGAGAATGGCGACATGTTTTTCGACTTTGTGCATCCGCAGGGTGTGTTCGCTAAGATGAAGCTCGGAGTGCCGGTTGATGTGAATGTGGAGAATGGCGTGGTGGCTATGGCGCTTGCAATGCTTAATGGCGCGACCGAGGCGGAGCTTCGGGCGGGATTGGCGTCTTACGCTGGGGTGAAAAGGCGTTTTGAGTTCCATCTGAAAAAGGACGGACTTGTGTTTATTGACGACTATGCGCATCATCCGGAGGAGCTGAAGGCGAGCATTGACTCTATTTCTAAACTTTATCCGGGTAAAAAGGTGACGGTCGTGTTCCAGCCGCATCTGTATTCGCGGACAAGGGATTTTGCTGATGATTTTGCAAAGAGCCTCTCTAAGGTGGACGAACTTATTCTGCTGGATATTTATCCTGCGCGAGAATTGCCTATCGAGGGCGTGTCTTCTCAGATGCTTCTCGATAAAGTGTCGATAGAAAATAAGCGAGTGCTGTCAAAACAGGAACTGGTGGAGTATGTGAAGAACGGAAGTTTTGAGGTGTTCGCCACAATCGGGGCTGGTGATGTGGACCGTATGATTCCGCAGCTGAAACAGGCTCTTGAAGAGTGTTGAGTTTTTATGTTTTTTTTGAAATGTAAATTTTTTTAGCGTTGATGCGTTCGAAATGGGTTAAAATATTTGTACTAATCGCCATAATTGCGTATATTGTTGGCTCTCTTGTTTTGATTGACAGGACAGACGATGATGTGTGCCGCAAGATAGGTGTGCGCATTAAGGATAGTACGGACAGCCATTTCGTTAGCGAAAAGGATGTGGCCGATTTCTTGAAGCAGAAGGGGCTGAATCCGATCGGTGTCAGACTGTCTGAAATTAATACTGAGCGAATAGAGAAAAAGATGTCGGAAATGGCGCTGGTGAAGAGGGCGGAGTGTTATGTGACGCCGTCCGGCGAAATGAAGGTAGATGTGTACCAGCGCGAACCTGTGTTGAGAGTGCTCTCTAATAACGAAAGCTTTTATGTGGATTGCGAAGGCGAGATTATGCCAGTGTCAGAAAACTTTACTGCGTATGTGATTGTTGTAACGGGAAATGTTAGCAGAAAGTTCGCAAAAACAAAAGTATTTGATTTCGTCAATTTTTTGAGAAAAGACAAGTTCTGGAACGCGCAAATCGAACAGATTAATGTTTCTTCCAACGAGGAGGTGTCGCTCGTGCCTCGTGTAGGCGACCATGTGATTCTCTTCGGCAAACTGGAAGATTATGATAAGAAACTTGCAAGATTGATGAAGGTTTATAAGAAAGGATTTGGAGCGGAGGGTTGGAACGCCTATAGCAAGATAAACCTGAAGTATGAAGGGCAGGTCGTTTGTACGAAAAAATAAAGATGTTATATATGAAAGAGAAGTTATTTGTAGCATTGGACCTTGGGTCTTCCCGTATAATCGGGGCGGTAGGAAGAAGAGACGATGAGGGGAACGTGGAGATCCTTTTCCATGAAGAACTGGAGTCTGATGATGGCTTTAGGCACGGAAGGGTGTTTAACCTCAACACTGTGTCTGAAAAAATACTGAAGATAATGAGGCTGCTCTCAAACAGAGTCTCTCTGTTCTTGAACGCAGGTGTGGAAGAGGATGAAAAAAACTCTTACGAGATAACGTGTGTCTATGTCAGCCTTAATGGCCGCACTATTAAAACCTACAGCAACAATGCTCTTAGGAATAATGTTAATAACGAAATTGTCAGCCAGCAGATTGTTGACGACCTTTTGAACGAGGGGCGCTCGCTCTCTTCGCAAACAGGCGACGTGGAGGTGCTCTCTGTTATTCCTCAGGAATATAATGTTGACGACGACGATGTGGTAAACCCTATCGGATGCCGTTGCGTGCGTATTGAGGGACGTTACAAGGTTGTGGTGGCGGAAAAGCTGCTGCGTGAGAATGTGCTGAGGTGCGTGGAGCGTGGTGGTTATAGTGTTGCTGATTATATGCTGGCTCCGGTTGCGGCGGCTGATGCTGTATTGTCCGAAAGTAATAAAAAGATAGGTTGCGCGTTGATAGATTTTGGGGCTTCTACAATTTCTCTTTCTATCTATCATAATGATATTCTGAGGTATGTGGCGGTGATTCCGGTGGGCAGCTCGTTGATAACAAAGGATTTGTGCTGCTTCAAGATAACTGAAAACGAGGCGGAACGAATAAAGACCAAGGCTGGCATGGCTAAAATGATGGTGGAAGATGGTGATAATTCATATCTCGTTGTTAACAAGGAGGTCACGCTCAGGTATTCGATGCTGATAGAGGCAATCGAGTCAAGGCTGGACGAGTTTATTAGCATCCTGATGTCTCATTTTGAACGTTCTGGCTTCAGAAAGTGCATAGACGAAATCGTGCTGGTCGGCGGAGGCTCTAAACTTCACTATATTGTGAATAAGTTTGAAGAGTCGTTCGGCATCAACACGCGTCTGGGCGTTATAGACCAATGTGTCTCTCCTAATATGGCGGAGGAGTACAGAAATCCTAAGTACGCTCAGGTTTATGGTTTGATAAAGAATGCGACGGTGCCTTCTGTGGGTATTAAGGTTATTGAACCAGAGCCGGAAAAGAAGTCGGTCAAACGCAAGGAGACGAAAAAGACCTCGCTCAAAGACCTTTTGATAGATAAGGTGAAGAATATGCTGACTCCGGACGATATGTTTGATAATTAAGGCTTTGGCCGCTTAGCAGACTTGGGCTGGAGCGTATGTCCTAGTTCTTGCTGATAGTTGGCGGTTGTTGCGGTTAGTCAGTTTTTTTAGATGTAAATTTAAATTGTGTAATATGGAAAATGAACAGAACGAAGGAATAAAAGGGTATGAGCAGAACGAAGAGTACCCTTCTGTCATTAAGATTATTGGCGTAGGTGGCGGCGGCGGAAATGCGGCTAATTTTATGTATAGCCAAAATATAGCAGGTGTCGATTTCGTCATCTGCAATACAGACCGTCAGGCGTTGGACCGCTCTCCTATCCCTAACAAGATACAGCTTGGCGAAAAGGGTCTTGGCGCCGGCAGCCGTCCGGAAATAGGAGCGCAGGTGGCTATTGAGTCTTTGCCAACTATTCAGGAAATGCTGAGCGGCTCTACCGAAATGGTTTTCATCACGGCCGGAATGGGCGGCGGTACTGGTACAGGAGCGGCTCCTGTAATTGCTAAGGCGGCTAAGGATATGGGAATCTTGACCGTAGGTATCGTGACTATTCCTTTCGCATGGGAGGGCTCTAGGCGCGTCCGTAATGCTCTTGTCGGGCTTGAGGAGATGCGCAAGAATGTTGATGCTATAATTATTATCACTAACGAACGTATCAGAAAACTTTATTCGGACTTGACTGTGAAGAATGCTTTTGCAAAGGCTGATAAGATATTGTCTATCGCAGCCAGCGGAATTGCGGAACTGATTACAAGAGATGGTGATATTAACGTGGACTTGGAAGATGTGCGCACTGTGATGACTAATAGTGGCGACGCTATCATGGGCGCCGGCCTTGCTGCTGGTCCTAATCGCGCGGTGGAGGCTGTGCAGGATGCTCTTAATTCGCCGTTGTTGATCAGCACAGATATAAGAAGCGCTAAAAATATATTGCTGAACGTGACTTATGGTGATGAGATGACGATGGACGAGTTCAGCACAATTGTTGATTTCCTTACTGTCGAATACGGCTTCTCTGGCGAAAATCTGATTTATGGTTTGGGTCAGGATCCTGCTCTTGGAGAGCATATAACGGTTACTGTAGTGGCTGCAGGTATGGATTTGTCCGATGTGTTTGGCACTGAAAAACAGGCAGAGCCTAAGGTTGCCGCTCAGCCTAGTCATACAACTACATCTTTCCTTGATTTCTTTGGAAATAAGAAGTCTGAGCCGGAACAGCAGACGGTGGTGGAAAAGCCTGATAGTGGCAAACTGGACGCTTTGCATAAAAGTTTGTATGGCTCTGGCAATGCCGGCGGAGCTCCTCAACGCTCGGTGAACGTGATTCAGCCTCAGGCCCAGCCTCAAACTCAGGAACCGCCGAAAAGCAACACGATTGACCTCGACGATGATGAGTCTCTTGGCGCTTTCATGGGAACTCCGGCGTTTGAACGTGCAAACAAGAACAAGGCTGCTGCTCCTGAAATAGCAAGCGTGTTCTCTATAAATAGCGACAAGGAGAATCCGATAAGCGACAAGAACGCTTATTTGCATAAAAATGTAGATTAACGTTTAATATCGGCTGGCCTATGTTAGATGTTTATACGGATGGTATCAAGATTGTCGGCGCAAGTGATGATGAGTGCCAGATTCGTGTCATAGGCGTGGGCGGTGGCGGTGGCAATGCTGCTTCTTACTTGTTCGACAAAAGCCTTGATAACGTGGATTTTGTTGTCTGCAACACTGATTCTCAGGCTCTTGGCAAATGTACGGTGTTCGAGCGTGTGCTGCTTGGCGAAAAAGGGCTTGGTGCTGGCGGTGATGCGGAGGTCGGACGTGAAATTGCGGAGGCGGACAAGGATAAGATTGAAGGCCTGCTTGGCTCGGAGACGGAAATGGTCTTTATCGCGGCTTGCATGGGCGGCGGTACGGGCACTGGTGTGGCTCCTGTGGTGGCTCGAACGGCTAAGGATAGGGGTATACTTACTGTGGCTGTGGTTACTTTGCCTTTCTCTTTTGAGGGTGAGACGAAACGGAGGATGGCGGAGGACGGACTTGCTAAAATGCGCGAGAGTGTGGACTCTATCGTCGTTATTGAAAATGACGATCTGCTGAAGTTCTATTATGAAGATGGTCTTGACCAGGATGTGGACGCGGCTTTTGCTAAGTCTGACGAGGTGCTCGCTTCTGCTGTGAGGGGAATTGTGGAGCTTGTTACTGTTTACACAAGGATTAACCTTGATATGGCGGATGTGAGAAGCGTGATGACGAATGGTGGTGATGTTATTATGGGCGTGGCGAAGGCGTGCGGAGAAAACAGGGCGAGCGAAGCTATAAAGAAGGCCCTTAGGTCGCCTTTGGTCGAATATTGCGATGTGAAGAGCGCGAACAAGGTGCTGCTCTTGATCACTTATGGATCTAAGTTCGGAATGAGCGAGTTCGAGGATGTGACAAGACCGCTTAAAAGCTTGGGCTTCTCGTCTGGCGGAAACCTGATATGGGGTATGGGACAATCTTCGGAATTGAATCCGGACGAACTGCATGTAACCATCGTGGCGGCTGGCGTGGAAAGACGCGAACAGACTGAAGAAAGCGTTGTTAAACAGATTTATGAGGACGAGATTAAAGTGCAAGAGCCTTCCCCGAATAAAGGAAAGAAGTTTATTGATATAAGCAAGTTTGATGACGAATCGTTTATCGAGATGATGGAGAATAGCCGTCCGGGAACTATAAATGCGTAAATTGAATTTTAAATATATATATAATGGCACTATTTGAACAAATTAGCGAAGATATAAAAAAGGCGATGCTTGCAAAGGACAAGGTGTCGCTTGAGGCTTTGAGGGGTATAAAGAAGGAGATGCTTGAGGCTAAAACGGCCAAAGGTGCGTCTGGCGATCTTACAGACGAAGCCGCAGTGAAGATTTTGCAGAAGATGGTGAAACAGCGCCGTGATTCTGCTGAAATTTACAAACAGCAGAACCGTCCAGAGTTGGCGGAAAACGAACTTGCCGAAATGGCGGTGATTGAACGCTATCTGCCTAAGCAGATGACCGACGAAGAACTGTCTGCCGCGTTGAAGGAGATTATCGCAGAAGTTGGTGCTACATCTGCCAAAGAGATGGGCAAGGTGATGGGCGTAGCTTCGAAGAAATTGGCTGGCAAGGCTGACGGTCGCTTGATTTCTGAAAAAGTGAAGTCTTTGCTTAACTAAAACGATAAACGCGCTCTAGTCCGGAGCGCGTTTTTATTTGTAGGAATGGACTCAACGATGTTTTGTCTGTCGTTGCCGAAAATTTGAATAGTCTAAAGGAAACAATGTTAAACGATAAAAATACAGCTCCATCCATAGGTTACGATCGTCTGAGAATCTCGACAGACGGAGAAGGAATTACTACGCTGTTTTGCTTTTGGGGGTGTCCGCTGAAGTGCAAATATTGCCTTAATCCGCACTCATGGAAGATTCGAAAAAATGTGAAAGAATTTACCCCAAGGCAATTAGTGGAACTGACATCCATTGACAATCTTTATTTTCTTGCCACAGGAGGTGGCGTTACGTTTGGAGGTGGTGAACCGTTGCTCTATCCAATGTTCATCAAAGAGTTCAATGACCTTGCAGGGCAGGAGTGGAACATTAATGTAGAGACATCTTTGAACGTGCCGATGGAGTCGCTTCGGATAGTGGCGGATTTTGTTCATCACTATATTGTCGATATAAAAGATATGGATAATGATATTTACAAGCGATATACAGGAAAGTCTAACGAGCAAGTCCTGAAAAATCTGAAGTGGCTTGTGAAAGAGGTTGGTGCAGACAAGATAACCGTACGAGTTCCGCATATTCCGGATTTCAACACTTCCGATGATGTGAAACATAGTATCGAACTGCTAAAAAAAGAGTTTGGCATAACTAACATAGACCAATTCAAATACCATATCGTTAAAAAGATTTAACCCAACTTTCGCTCTCAAATTTATATTTGTCAAATTTTGAGGGAGAGACGTTGGGCTAGATTTAGTGCGGATTTGAAGATTGTTTTTACCAGACATTTAGTAAAGTCTGATTAACTTCATGGAAAAATAAATATTAGTGTCCGATAAAACTTTTTAAGCAATAAAAAAAATTAGGACTGAATCTGACTTGCAAGATTCAGTCCTTTTTGGTTATCTTTGAATTGCACATATAAAACATAACCATGGGCAAAAGTACACATTTTATCGGA
>JAGBRL010000050.1 GCA_017632345.1 Paludibacteraceae bacterium | reverse complement strand
TTCGGCCTCCTGCGTTCGAGAACTTCTGGTAGCCCTCTTTCCCCTGATCTATTCTGCTGTAGATATTGTCTTTGTCATTGTCGAAGGCAACATTATCCGGGTCTATGTCATTGCGGAACTCCAGAAAATGCGCGTCGTCCGCCAAAGCGTTCCTTGACGCATACTCGTCGGACGAAAGGGATATTTCACGCCCTATTATCTCCTCGTTTCCGCTGCCGTTCTTCATCACCACGGTGTCTCCCTTTGTAAAGAACGAGCCGGCTGGAGCAGCGTCAAACTTCTCTTTGGAGTACACCTCCGTGGTGGAGTTTGCCACAGGGTTGTCGCCGCCACCAAAGTTTTGTTTCTCCACGGAGGAAATGGCACTTTGATTATCATTCGCCTGCACAAAAACAAACGACACAAAGCACAAAACTATTGACAATATTATATTTCTCATAATCCGTTTAAATCTTTCACATTTTTTCAACGGCGCATTTGCCGCTTAACAGAAATGGCGTGGAGCACCTCGTCTTTTCGAAGTGTCCGGCCATTATATCACCGCCTCATAAATACGCTTTCCGTCATGCTCAACCCACTCCGGCTCTTCCTGAACGGTCTTGTTTTTCAGGAAGGAGAAGGTAACCAAATAACCTTCGTTAAGACCTCGTGTTTTGAGGTATTCCGCCAGCTGCACCTTGCCTTCGACCTCGTATTTCTCGCCTCGCCAGATTTTCAGCTCGATGACGAACTCTTCACCTCCGAAACTTACCACCAAGTCCATTCTTCCGCCGTCTCGCGTCTCCGGCTCAACGTAGTAGAAGCCAGTGCCGTTGACAATAGGTTTGAGGAAGCAGAGGAACAATAGCCTGCCCTGACGCTCCAGAAACTCGTTGTCCATTTTGCGGTACTCGTTGCGGATGAGCGACTGGAAGCACTCTATGACGTAAGGCATGTTGAGCTTGCCGTTTTGGATGTACACACTTGAGTTTTGCCGAAGTGAAGTGTATTTGCCTCGCAATTCCTCCAAAACATAAAAGTTGTATATCAAATCCTCAAATATCAGATTGTGGATGCGAACTTTATTGTTTTCAATTTTTATGATTGAGAACGTAAGCCCCAATTCAATCATCGGATCGATGGCAGAAAACGGATACTCTTTGGAATCGAACGAAACAGAACGCATGAAGTCATTGAAGTCTTTGTTATTCAGCAAGTTCTGTCCAATACTTTTGAAAAGCGTGTTCGGCTCAGTATTATTCAGCATCAGTTTCACTGCCTCCTGCACACCCCTTTCGCTCCAGTCCTTTTCTAACTTTCTGTCTATCAGCTCGCATATTTTGCTCACAAGAAAAGGGTAACCGCTGGTGTATTTGTATATTTCATTAGAGATAAACTCTTTATCCATACCTGTATGATAATCCGCCTCGTACTCGTTGAGCATCGTTATGATTTCGTCCGGGTGGAATGTCATGTCCACATTGAAATCAGCGGCGATGTTCCAAGGCGAGTTATATTTGCGTTCCTCGTCGGGACGAAGCTTTATTTTGAGATTTTTCACATCATAAACGCCGGCAAGGATGACGCTGTGGAAGGTGGACGTCATTCCCTTCACATCTCTGTCGAGATATTTATTGCGGAGCATGCCCAAGAAATTCAAGAACAGCTGGTTGTCGGTGCTTTTGTCAACCTCGTC
>JAGBRL010000049.1 GCA_017632345.1 Paludibacteraceae bacterium | reverse complement strand
TCAAACTCTCCGTTGTATAAAAAGTTTTGTTTTTTTCTCTGTCCCAGGCCTCCTTCATCCTATACTTGGATTGACGGTCGCTTTCCTTGTGTTCTTACCTTTTCCTGCTGTATTTCATAAATTTCCTCAAAGAACTCTTTCTCTCAGCCGTCCGTCCCGCCCTCCGGCGGAAGCGTCGTTTCCCGTTTGCGGTTGCAAAGGGACGCGCTTTTTTCTTTCCACCAAACTTTTTCGCATCTTTTTTTTAAGTTTTTTTGACATTTCCCAGATAAGGCCTGATTTTCAGGGGGTTGAGGGGAAAGTTTTTTTTTGAGAAATTAGCGCTTTCCCACATACTCCAAAATACAGTCCACGATTTTTTTTGCATTGGAGCTGTATCCATTTATCACCGACGATAGAAGATTTCAAGTAGACGGAGCGAAATCGTCAATCATTGTGATGTCAGCGTGAGCCGCCACCACAGCGAATAAAAGGATGCCTAAATCAGTTTAACATATTTTTTTATTTCCTACTAATTTTTTATAGACATAGTTAAAAACATTCTGTCAAATGACCATCTTCTTCACAATAAAAAGTAAAACGCGGAAGATGTTCCCTATTTATATAAAACGAATATTTGACATTTTTTTGATAATTAATAGAGCCATCTTTTCCAAATGATAAACAATCTCTATCACCACCTGAAGTTATTTCTACATCATCTAATGATGACAAATGATATAAAGGAAACGAAGTTATACCTTTATCAAAATCTAAGAATACAAATCCAAAACCACTAGAAGAATCTTGTGGTGAACAAAAAATCCTTATCACATAAATACTATCCAATTCTTTCTTATGGCAAGGAGTCAAGTGTATACAAGAATCTCTATCATCTAAATATAAGCGTTCAAAATAAATTGGGTTATTGTTGACTCGGCAACAGCCCCAAAATAACACACATAAAAAGACAAATGAAGAAAAACGACAAATCATAGATGCTGTTTAAATTTAATTAAAAACTAATTTGAGAGGTTGAAAAAACTCTCAAAATTACACTTAAAATACTGATTATCAGTTTGATAAGTGAATGATTTTTCGTAGCTTTAAGGGCATCAAACAATAAAGAAATGAATCATTATTCAACAGATCTCACCGATAATCGGTGGCAAGTTATAGAAAAATTTTTAGATGTGCAAGTGCGAAAGCGCAAATATTCTCTCTGAAGCATAGTAAACGCAATCATCGCCGTTGGAGGCTACAGAAGCAAGCGTTTGTCCGACACGCTAAAAGCCACTTTGGAGTGCGAATTGGAGGCGGTGCTTCGTTCTGACAAGCGTCCCTCGAAATTCCAAGTTGTGCCAAAACGATTATTTCATTGCACATTGTCATTGACTGAAAAAAACATTTCATTTACATAATAAATTTTCGCAGGTTTGCGTCCCGTTCTAATTTCGCCTACACAAATTTAAAAAAAAACAATATGGAACCACGAACTAACACAGTCATTCTTAGCGTTTTATCGCTATGCACCTCGTCATTGTGCGCAATGGCCGAGGACATTACAAAAATCACAGTGGAGCAAAGCGGCGTCTCTGAGGTTTTCTATGTCAGGGAGAGCGGAAAGTTGTATTTTTCTGACTCTAGTCTTATAATTGACGAACTTGGCGACGGAAACTCGGTTTCAAAAAAACTGGCTTCAATAGACAAACTGCAATTCGTCCAAGACAACACATCGGGAACGGACTCCAAAAGCAGCGCATCAGTATGCGTCTATCCAAATCCGGCTTCCGACTTCATCGCTTTACAGAACGGCGACAACGAGCCTGCGCTCTACGAAATTTACAACGCACAGGGAGAAATTGTAATGAGCGGCTCTACAAGCTGCAGCGAACTGATTAACATCTCACATCTGCCATGCGGATTATACACTCTAAAATCTAACAACAACGTTTTTAAATTCTGCAAGATATGAAAAAGAAAATTTTAATCACCGCGTCCATATTCGCCTCTTTGGCTATATTGGCACAAAACAAAATAAATTTCCACACAATTTTCAACACTAAGACATTCAACATTTCTGAAATTGACACTATACGATTTTCGGACGGACGCATTAATATAGAAGGATCTGTTTCCGAGTCTATTTCTATTGCAGAGGTTGACAGCGCCACTTTCACTCTGACAAGTTCCGGCTCTCACGGAGACACTGTTTTTGTGACTTTTGACGGAGATAAGGCCGATGTTCTTAATCCGCTCTCAACCATCAGCGTCACAACAGACGGGGCTAACGTCTCTATAAAATCTGCGGCAGATATTAAAGATGTAGTGTATTATCTGTCAGGCAGTTCGGACAACGGTTCTTTCTCCTTAACCCCAGACAGAGCGTTCACGCTTGTGCTCGACAATCTGTCTCTCTCTTGCAGCAACGCGCCTATAGTGCTGAACCTTGGAGAAGACGGCGAGTCTTATGCCGCAACAGTAAACATGCGCGGAGCCTCAACGCTGAAAGATGGCGAGGCAAGCGCTTACAAAGGGGCTATATACTCAAAATCGAAACTGAAATTCTATGACGAGATTAACGGCTCGCTCGAAATATACGGAAATACAAAACACGCGATTAACGGCTCTAAGCACGTCGAAATATACGGAGGGGAAATTATTGTGAAGAGCGCGATTGGCGACGGATTAAACGCAGACGGGCTTGAAATGTACGGCGGCTTGTTGTCGGCTATGAATTTTGCAGGCGACGGAGTGCAGTGCAGCGAATCCATAGAGATTGAGGACGGCAAGATTGAAATAGTCTCTTCGACCGATGATGCAAAAGGGCTGAAGGCGGACAGCTCCATTGTGATTAACGGAGGCTCGATAGACATAAACATGTCTGGTGCAGCTGCTAAAGGTATTAAAAGTTCTCTGCAGCCTATCGAGATAAACGGAGGGAAGTTATATGTCCAAACGTCTGGCAATGCTCTTATCACAAGTGGCGACTCATCTTTCGCTGCTGGCTTAAAGTCTGATTCTGATGTAATTATAAACGGAGGTGAGATTATTTTAGAATGTTCCGGAGAAAACGGAAAGTGCATTGCAGCAGACTTGAACATAATCGTTTCGGACGGAAGCGTTTCTAATATTGTCAACGGCAACGGAGCTAAGGCATTGAGGGCTAAACAGGACGTTCTTATTTCGGGCGGAACAGTCGTCTCTACTCTCTCCGCCTCAAATCCTTACATCGGGACAGAGAATGACCACTCGTACAACTCAGCTCTGAACGCCGACGGAAACATCATGATTTCGGGCGACGCAAACGTCTCTGTCTCTGGCGACGGCATCGCGGCAAAAGCTCTGAAGTGCGACGGCAACGCGCTTATAAGCGGCGGCGAATTTTCAGCTGACCTTACAGGCACGCACTTCATAGAGTCTGTCAATTCTGACACTTCTTCCGTATTTGCGATAAAGAGCGACAAAGACGTGTTGATTTCGGGCGGAAA
Source organism: Paludibacteraceae bacterium (assembly GCA_017632345.1). GTDB lineage: Bacteria > Bacteroidota > Bacteroidia > Bacteroidales > Paludibacteraceae > RGIG9379. The sequence goes on along the minus strand of JAGBRL010000049.1, from coordinate 9,407 downwards.
GACAAATATCGAGATTGCCAACGCGGCTTATATGTCTAAAGCGATAAAGGCAGACGGAAACGTAAATATATCGGCCGGAGAAGTATCTGTTTACAACAACGGCAAATATTTCTACACCGCCACAACATCGAGCAGCGGCTCATCGTCAAGCAACCGTCCGGGCGGATTCGGTCCCGGCTCTTCATCAACATCCGTAGATGTCAACTCTTCCGGAAGCCACGCCATCAGCGCAAACGGCAACGTGAGCATAACCGGCGGAACAATAGACCTCGCCGCATATTACGGGAAAAGCATCACCTGCGACGGAGACGTGACCATCGGCACGACTGGAGGAAACAACGATTCGCTCTCCCTGACGCTGACGGCTGGCTGCGAAGGCACATCGTCCGACTACACTACATCAAACTCAAGAAGAAAATATTACTCTTCGCCCAAAGGCATCAAAGCGGACGGAACTATCAGCATCAACAGCGGAAAGGTCAATGTGAAATCTTACAACACAGGCCTGAAAGCGCCAACGGTCAACATCAACGGCGGCGACATAGAGGTCTGGGCTTCGTACGACCAAGGCATACACGGCGTTAACGCTCTGACATTCAACGGCGGGAACACTCGCGTCACCGCATCCTACGAAGGTGTCTCTGGCGTAACGATAACATTCAACGGCGGCTCTACATACATTGTCTCTTCGGACGACGGCTGGAACGCCTCAACAGGAAGCAGCGGCACCGTATCCGGCACTCCGAAGATATACGTCAAGGGCGGCTACCACTACGTGCAGGCTTCTGGCGACGGACTGGACTCTAACGGCAGCATGGAGGTCTCCGGAGGAGTAACGGTCTGCTGCCAGTCAGGCAACGGCAACTCAGCTCTCGACACGAACAACGGCTACACCCACACAGGCGGCTACGTGCTGGGCATAGGCAGCAACGGCATGTTCAACGAAAGCGTGCCAAGCAGCTCGGTCTCTCACATCTATTCGACATCAATCAGCGTATCTGCAAACAACTTTTTCATAGTGGCGGACGCAAACGGCAAAGTGCTTTCGGCTCTCAAGATGCCAATATCAGCCACTGCGGCAGTATGCGCCTACTCGTCCGACATCTCCGGCTACAAATTCTACACCGGAAGCACCTTTGACGACACACTAAACCTTTTCGACGGCAGATTTGCGATATATGAGACTGACGCTCCGTCCATATCTGCAGGAAACTACAAATCATACACAGTCTCCACCGGAGCAGCAAGCGGCGGCATGGGTGGCTGGGGCTGGTAAAAAAACGTTCTCTTAAAGCAGGCAAGGCTTGACATTACGAAAAAGTCAAGCCTTGCTTTTATCATATAACAGTCTATCAGACACTTCACCCTAAATCCTGCGGAAGAAGCAACGAACTGTCTCCGTAGCTCAGGAACCTGAAATCATTCTTCAAAGCATAATCATAAATACGCTTCCAGTCTTCGCCCACAAAGGCAGATATAAGCAGCAGCAGAGTGCTTTGCGGCTGATGAAAATTAGTCACAATCCCCTTCACAATCTTAAAAGAATATCCCGGAGCAATGATAATCTGAGTAGAAGCGTTCAGCGTGTCAAGATTATGAGCCTCCATATACTTAAGCAAATTTCCGAGAGCCACATCAGCAGTCACGTCACAACCGCCCGAATAGGGCGACCACTGCTCCACCTTCAGCCGTTCCACCGGCAAATCCGGCTCGTTCGTCACCATCATTCCCAAGAAATAGAGGCTCTCCACCGTTCTGACAGACGTTGTCCCGACCGCCACCACACGACCGAGGTTTTCCTTAATATTTTCTATAGAGCTGCGTTTGACAGAGATAAACTCCGTATGCATCTGATGCTCCCCTATCGTGTCCGACTTGACCGGCTGGAACGTTCCGGCACCCACGTGCAGCGTCACCTCCTCCCTTTTCACGCCGCGCTCCGCCAGACGCTCGAACACCGAAGGCGTAAAGTGCAGACCTGCAGTAGGAGCTGCCACCGACCCTTTTATCTTTGAATATACCGTCTGATAAGTCTCCTTATCGCGCTCGCAAGTCTCTCTGTGCAGATACGGCGGAATAGGCAGTTCGCCGGCAGCGTCCAGCACCTCCGCAAAAGAGACGCCTCCGCTCCATTCGAACTCCACGTAATAGTCAGACCCGGCAGCCGAGACACGCCGCGCCCTAAGCTCAACCTCCCTGCCGCGCACATCAACCCGCCTGACCAAATCGCCGCTCTTCCATTTCTTCGCATTGCCAATCATGCACTGCCACACGCACCTGTTTTCCGCCTGAAACACAAGAGCATAGTCAGACGGCTCATGAGGCTCAAGGCAGAACACCTCGATACGCGCCCCCGTCTCCTTCGCGAAAACCATACGCGCCTGAATAACTTTCGTGTTATTGAAAACCATCAGAAGATTGTTCGGCAGCTCGTCCGCCAAGTTCCTGAAGACACTCTGAGAAACGCTTCCGTTTCTGTACACCAGAAGTTTTGAGTCGTCTCGGTTTTCAAGCGGAAACTTGGCTATTCGCTCGTCCGGCAGCGGATAGTTATACTCCTCTATCGAAATATTTTTAGGATTCGACATCTTTTTTTTCTCTTTTATTATTAAATTCGCACAAAAATAAGCAACTTTGACAAGTTGTTCAGATTTTATTCGCAGAAAAATCATCTGGCAACATAATTTTTTAAAACAAACTGTATGATACAAGTTGGAGACAAGATCAGATTCCTGAACGCTCAAGGCGGCGGAATAGTAAGCAAGATAATTAACAAAGAGATGGTGGAAGTGACTGACGAGGACGGATTTGACGTGCCTACGCTAATCCGCGAATGCGTCGTTGTGGAGCCGGCAGGACAGAACAAGCCTCAGGAGCAGAAGATTGAAGACGAGACGTTCCGGTTCTCTCAGAAAAACGCCAACATCTGCGAGGAGCCGGAAGAGAAGATTGAAGAGACTCCGGAAGGCGAAGCGATAAACGCTCTGATTGCCTATCTGCCGATGGACCCGAAAGCCATATCGTCGTCGGCCTACGAATGTTACCTTATAAACGACAGCAACTACTATCTCTCTTACACCGTTGCGAGCGGAAACGGCGGAACATTCTACTGCCGCGCTGCCGGAGTTATCGAGCCGAACACGAAAATATTCATCGAAGAGATTAAGAAAGAGCAACTTAACGACCTCGAACTGATTAACGTCCAGCTCATCGCCTTCAAGAAAGGGAAAGCGTACTCCGCACGTCCGGCTTACGACTTGCGCCTGAAAATCAATCCGGTCAAGTTTTACAAGCTGCACAGCTTTACGGAAAACGACTACTTTCACGAAAACGCGCTGCTCTTCCCTATCGTGAAGAACAACATCCTTGCGGAACGGTTCAACATCTCGCAGAACGACATAGACAACATGATAAATCAGAAGGAGGCAAAGCCGGAGCAGCGGAACATCTCTCGCAAGAACCAAGGCGTGCCGGAGATTATAGAGGTTGACCTGCACATCGGACAGCTTCTGGACAACACGAACGGACTTAGCAACAAAGATATGCTGGACTATCAGATGAAGACCTTCAACAGCGTGATGACGGAGAATCTGAAACGCAAAGGTCAGAAAATCGTGTTCATTCACGGCAAGGGCGAGGGTGTTCTGAGAAAAGAGATTCTCAACGAACTGAAACACCGCTACCCTAACTGCATAAGTCAGGACGCATCCTTCCGCGAATACGGATTCGGAGCAACAATGGTAACGATTAAATAAAAAAGTATGTTTAGAAGATTTTCGGTTTCGTTAATATCTATTTTCATAGCTGCGGCGGCCTCGGCTCAGTCGTACCGCTCTGACGTGACATCGGCCTACATAGAGAGATTTTACAAAACGGCGATAAGGGACATGTACGAGTACAAGATTCCTGCCAGCATCACGCTCGCACAGGGCATTCTTGAATCTGGCAGCGGACGAAGCGACCTCGCCACCGAGGCCAACAACCACTTCGGAATAAAATGCACCAGCGACTACAACGGCAAGAAGTTTTTTAAGGACGACGACAAGAAGAACGACTGCTTCCGTGTCTATGCAGACGCTGCGGAATCGTACCGCGACCACGCTCTTTTCCTGACGCAAAGGAAACACTACGCCCCGCTTTTCGAACTGAAAACGACTGACTACAAAGGCTGGGCTAAAGGGCTGAAGAAATGCGGCTACGCAACTAACCCTAAATATCCGGAACTGCTGATTGCCGTAATCGAGCAGAACGACCTGCAACGGTTCGACAAGAACCCCGAAAAGTACCTCAAAGAGGATGATTACAAGATAAACGGCACGACCGACGTAATCGCGCCAAACCCTACGCCGTCCGCGGTGAACGGCTCTATAAACGGCGTGGAGTGCATAACGGTAAAACCCGGCGACACATTCTACGGCTTGTCCAAACGCTACAACAAGTCTATCGAGGCACTAAAAAAGATTAACGACTTCCCCGAAGACTACGTGCTTAAAGCCGGCGAAACCATCTTCGTGAAAAAGAAAAAGAAGAAGTTCAAAGCCGCAAAATATCATGTGGTGCAGAAGGGCGAGACTCTGCTATCCATCTCTCAGGCTTACGGAATACGCAAACGCAGCCTTATGAAGATGAACAAACTGAATGCAGAACCTGCTGTTGGCTCAAAACTTGTGTTAAATTAACATTCTGACTCGTTATGAAGAGACTGATTTTACATATATCGGCACTTTTCGCGCTGACATCTTGCGTGCAGCAGAACAGAATGCCGGACGTGCACATCTTGCACGACACGGTAAGAGACACCGTGTACCTGCCTATGCCGGACTCCGACGCAAAGGGAACGGACGCAAAGGCCGAGGAGACGCAAAGCGTTGTTGTGAAAGAAGGGGAGACAAGCAAATTCGACGGTCTTACGTGCAAAGAGTATGATGCTACATTCGGCAAGGTTTACGATGAGGTCACAGAATTCCGCAGAGAGTTGCGCATCGTCTATCCTATTGAATACGACGACATGGTTATCTTGTCCAAAATTCAGAAAAAAGTTCTTGATGCTACGGGTCTGAACTCTGATAATCCGGACATTAAGAGCAACATCACAAACACGATAGAATCAGACTTTAACGACTATAAAGAAGAGGAGGCTTCGCCACTGCCAGAAGACGGCCCTCACCTTTCGAACACGCTATACATGCAAGGCTCTATCGACTTCTTCAACGGAAAGATTTTGTGCTACAAAACTTACATGGAGGCTTACACTGGCGGCGCTCACGGATATAACAGCTACAATTATATTGTATTCGACATGACGGACGGCTCCGTCATTTCCGCCTCCGACATTTTCAACGAGGGATACAAAAACGGACTGTCAAAAATCTTGCGCGACAGAGCAAAAACAACTAACAACTGGAGCGAAGAGGAGCTAATCTCTTACATAGACTCGCCAGACGAGATTGAGGCAAGCGACATCTTCGGAATCAGCAATGACAGCATAACGTTCGTTTACAACCCTTACGCGATAGGCCCATACTCGACTGGCATCGTGAAGATTTCCGTACCGTTTGATGAAATCAAGGAGTTCTTGAAGGATGATAAGGTTCACATTCTGCCTATCGAGTAAATTACAGATGTGGCAATACTCTAATTCGCAATAAAAAGATTATCTTTGCACCTCACTAAAAATTATTTGATTATGGATTTGATTTTGAAATATTTTCCAGACCTGACAGAGACTCAGAAGGAGCAGTACGCTGCTCTTTTTGACCTGTACAAAGACTGGAACAGCAAGATTAACGTCATCTCCCGCAAGGACATCGACAACCTTTACGAGCATCATGTGCTCCACTCCTTGGCTATTGCCAAGATTCTGAAATTCAGACCAGGAACCTCTATTGTTGACGTTGGCACAGGCGGCGGCTTCCCGGCTATTCCGCTCGCCATCATGTTCCCGGACTCTACGTTTCACCTTGTTGATTCTATCGGCAAGAAGATTAAGGTTGCCACAGAGATTTCTAACGCTATCGGACTGACAAACACCACGTTCCGCCACTGCCGAATTGAAGAGGAAAAGGCTAAGTTCGACTTTGTTGTGAGCCGCGCCGTTATGCCTTTGGCCGACTTGGTGCGCCTATCGCAGAAGAACGTGCAGAACAAGGATCAGAAGAACAGTTTGCCTAACGGTCTCATCTGCCTCAAAGGCGGAGAGCTGCAGCAAGAAATAGCTCCGTTCAAAAAACGCGCTACTCTGTATGATTTGAAAGAGTTCTTCAAAGAGGAGTTCTTCATCACGAAGAAAGGTGTTTATCTGCCCCTGTAATTTAAATTTGTATTGATGAAGGAGGAGGCGATTTACATACCGCGGCGCAAACGGCTTGTGGAGGAACTTGCGCAGAAAGGCATTACGGACAAAATGACGCTGGACGCTATTTCAAGAGTGCCAAGACAGTGTTTTGTTGACATCACCTTCGCTAACATGGCTTACGAAGACAAGGCTCTGCCAATCGGACACGGGCAAACCATCTCCCAGCCGTTCACTGTGGCAAAGCAGACTGAAAACCTGAGGCTTAAAGGCGGCGAGAAGGTGCTTGAAATAGGTACTGGCTCCGGCTATCAGGCTGCCGTGCTTGCGGAATGCGGCGTGGAGCTTTTCTCTATCGAAAGGCAGGTCCCGCTGTATGCCGCCACTAAAAAGAAACTGACCGACTTGGGGTACACGATTCGATGCGTGCTGGGCGACGGTTTCGAGGGGTTGCCGAATCATGCGCCGTTCGACAGAATCATAGTCACTGCCGGCGCTGCCGAACTGCCGGAAAAACTGCTAAGGCAGCTGAAAATAGGCGGTCTGATGATTCTTCCGTTCGGCTCCGGCAAAAACCTTGAGATGTACCGCATCGAAAGAGTTTCTGACGTTGACTTTAAAAGCGAAAAGCTGGGCCCCTGCGCCTTTGTCCCCATGCTGAAAGGCATTAACCATTAAAGCAAATATCATTATGAAGATAAAGACATTCACGTTCAATGACCTCGGCGTCAATTCGTACTTGCTTATAAGCGAGCTGAACAACTGTATCCTTATAGACCCAAGCTGTTACTATCCGGAAGAGAAAGAGGAGCTGAAGCGTTTTATCGCAGACAACGGCCTGACTCTGAAACGAGTGCTGAACACCCACCTGCACTTCGACCACGCTCTGGGCAACAGGTTCGTGGAAGAGACCTACGGAATCGGCGCCGAATGTTCCGCTCCGGAAAAGTTCTTGCTGGACAGAATGGAGATGCAGGCCGAAATGTTTGGCTACTCATCGGTGGAGATGCCTCAGCAGTCTGTTCTGACCTTGAAAGACGGCGACGAAATTACGGTTGACGAGATTACGCTGAAGGTGCTGATGATACCGGGACACTCTACCGGCGGTCTCGCTTTCTACGCTCCTAAAAACGGATGCTTGTTTGCCGGAGACATAATTTTCTGCGGAAGCATCGGACGAACTGACCTTTGGGGCGGCGACCATAACGCGCTTATCTCCGGAATACAGAACAAACTGATGTCACTCCCGGAAAACACCGTGATTTTCTGCGGCCACGGCCCTAAAACTAATGTGGGACAGGAGAAACGCTCCAACCCTTATCTTGCATAACGAAATTCATACCGTGTGTCAAAACTCAAATTTGACACACTTTTTTTATTCTGACACTTCCCCTCTCCGCTTTTTTCTTTACAATATTTTTTCTACATTTGCTTTTGTGAAACTTTTTTTGCGAACCAATGTTCCAAAAAACTTTAAACTTTATTATATGACACAAAATTCAGACACTATATGCGCCATATCCACCGCAGCAGGCGTGGGGGCGATTGCAGTCATCCGCATATCCGGACGTGACGCCATATCTATTTCCGACAAAATTTTCCGCTCTGCAAAAGACGGGAAGTCGCTTTCCGGAGCTAAATCGCACAGGGCTTTGTTCGGCGAGATTGTCGGTTCTGACGGAAATGTGATAGACGAGGTGCTAGCCACCGTTTTCAGAGGCCCTAACTCCTTCAGCGGAGAAGACACGGTTGAAATAGCCTGCCACGGCTCTCAGTTTATACAGCAGCAAATTCTGCAGCTTCTGCTTGACAAGGGCTGTCGCATGGCTCTGCCGGGCGAATTCACTCAGCGTGCCTTCCTGAACGGAAAGATGGACCTGTCGCAAGCCGAGGCTGTTGCAGACCTTATCGCGTCCAACTCCGCAGCATCGCACAAACTGGCGCTCAGCCAGATGCGCGGAGGCTTCTCTAACGAGCTGGCTCTGCTGCGCGAAAAACTGCTTAATTTCGTATCGCTCATAGAACTTGAACTGGACTTCAGCGAAGAGGATGTGGAGTTTGCCGACAGGCAGAACTTACTTAACCTTGTAAACGACATTCACGAGAAAATATCGTCGCTTGCAAATTCGTTCATGATGGGCAACGCTATCAAAAACGGCATTCCGGTGGCTATTGTGGGCGAGACAAACGTGGGCAAGTCAACCCTGCTGAACTGTCTGCTGAACGAAGAGAAGGCCATCGTCTCTGACGTGCACGGAACCACGCGCGACGTAATCGAAGACACCGTGCAGATAGACGGCGTGCTGTTCAGGTTTATAGACACTGCAGGAATACGTTCAACGGACGACATCGTGGAAAACCTCGGCATAGAACGCACTTTCAAAAAGATGGAAGAGGCGAATATCGTGCTGATGATTATAGACTCCTCCTACGTCATTCCGGAAATCCGCAAATTCCTCGACAAAAACCTTGCGAAGGTGCGCGACAAGAAGGTTGTGGTTGTGTTCAACAAGACAGACATCATCACGCCGGCAAAACGAGAGGAGCTATCCTCTATCGAGCTGCCGGACAATGCTGTCAAGATATTCCTGTCGGCCAAGCTGAGCCAGAACAAGCAGTCGCTGTTAGACACGCTGGTGCATTACTCAAAAGCCGTACAGACAGAAGACAACAACGTTGTAGTGACCAACCTGCGGCACTACGAAGCCCTTTCGCGCGCGAAGGAGGCGATAGAGCGCGTCAAGGAGGGAATGGAGCAAAACATCTCCGGCGACTTCCTCAGCCGCGACATCCGTGACTGCATGCACTACCTCGGCGAAATCACCGGCGAAATCACCACCGACGAAGTCCTCAGCAACGTGTTTGGAAAGTTTTGCATAGGGAAGTAGATTTTGCGTGGAAAAGTGATTTTTTTTGCAAAGAAAAGCATACGATCTGCAAACATAGCGCGTAAATCACATAATTTCAAGTATTTAGAAGCTGTTTAAATTTTTCTAAAATATTTTGTTAAGCATCAGAAAACAGAAGGCTAATTGAATCATGGCCACTGCAGTTTCTGCACGAAACTCATAGTCGATAGTCAACCTTCTAAAGTTTTCCAACCAAGCGAAGGATC
>JAGBRL010000003.1 GCA_017632345.1 Paludibacteraceae bacterium | reverse complement strand
TTATTTGCTCAAAAGTGTGTTGTTATTTGCTCTAAAGTGTGTTGTTATTTGCTCAAAAGTGTGTTGTTATTTGCTCAAAAGTGTGTTGTTATTTGCTCAAAAGAGTGTTGCTATTTGCTCAAAAGTGTGTTGTTGTTTGCTCAAAAGTGTGTTGATATTTGCTCAAAAGTATGTTGATATTTGTTCAAAAGTCATTTGTTATTTATATGATTTTCTGTTTTTGACAAAATATGTTTAGGATTGAATTGCTTTTTGTGTGCTGTTTTGTACTTTTGCGGAATGTTAATAAGACTTACATTACGTTTGAATCTGTACGAAAAGTTCAGGAATTGTTGAACTCTTTGTTTTGTAGATCTAAGTCTTAGAAATAGATTGGTTGTTTGGGTAATCTAAGCTACTTCTATAAATTACGTTTTGTGATTTTTAAATATTCTGAATTTGATTTTGGATGTTTTTGAAAACAGGTTTTAATTTACAGAATAGGCTTTAATGTAATTATTTAAAAGGAAGTATGAAGAGACGTGTTTTTATTACGGGAGCGGCGCATGGTATTGGGCGCGCTATCGTTGAAGCGTTTTGCAGCGAAGGCGATAGCGTGGCTTTTTGTGATATTGACTCCAAACTTGGAACTGAACTTTCAGCCGGCACAGGCGCAAAGTTTTTTCATCTTGATGTGTGCGACAGAAGTGCTCTGGAGGGTTGTGTCTTGTCTCTTATTGAAGAATGGGGTGATATTGATGTCATTGTGAATAATGTTGGTATTGGTGGCTTTGAACCGATAACCGCTACTTCGGTAGAGCATTTTGAGAAAGTGCTGAATACAAATTTGCTCAGCGCGTTCATAACCTCGAGGCTTTTGGCTATTCACAGGGAGAAGTGCGGGGCGAAAAATCCGTACGGACGTATCGTGAACATGTGCTCCACTCGTTATCTTCAGAGTGAGGCAGGAACAGAGGCGTATGCGGCGTCCAAGGGCGGAATTTGGTCCATGACTCACGCGCTGGCGGTCTCTTTGGCTCCGTTTCATATTACGGTAAACTGCATCGCTCCGGGTTGGATTAGCGTGAACGAGTCTGAGGTTTTGCGTCCTGAAGACCATCAGTTTCATTTGTCAGGAAGGGTGGGCAAGGCGGAGGATATCGCGCGTATGTGTCTCTTTTTGTGTGATGAGAAGAACGATTTTATTAACGGACAATGTATCACCGTTGATGGCGGTGTTACCAAAAAGATGATTTATCCCGAAGAGTAAATTTTAGATATGAATGAAGATAATGTGATAATCCGTCCGGCTCAGAAGGGCGATTCCGAACTTATCGCAAAGGTCGTTGCGATGGCTATTGGTACGGACGATGGCAGCGCTTTGTATCCTGTGTTTCTTGAATTGGCTGGCAGGGAGGTCGCTCAATATAGTTACCGCAACGCTCTTGTGGCGGAGGTTTGCGGACGTGCGGTTGGCGCTATAGTAGGGTATGACGGTGCAAGGTTGCATGAATTGCGTGAACCTATTTATGAACTGTTGCAAAAGCACCTTGGCAAGACCATCGAAATAGAGGAGGAGACTGCGGACGGAGAGTTTTATCTGGACTCTTTGGCGGTTTTGCCTGAGTGCAGAGGTTTGGGAGTTGGCAGGAGGCTGCTTTCCGCCATGATTGAGCGGGCTTTTTCGGAAGGACATGAGCGTGCCGGACTTCTGGTGGATTTTGACAATCCGCGTGCTGAGAAACTATACGCGTCACTTGGCTTTGTCCGGGTTGACAGAACTACGTTTTTAGGTCATGATATGTGGCATTTGCAGGTGAAAAGATGAGGACTGTTTTTCTGATTGACTCTATATAAACTTCGTGTGTTAATTTTGTGCAAAATTTTAAAGCCTTTTGTTGCGTTTTTTACAAAAAAGTAATATCTTGCGGCAGAGCGTTTTTTTATTTGGATTGTTTTTCAAATTTTAATCCTCTGGAGATTGCAAACTTAGATTTATTAATTTAAAACTTAAAGTTATGAGCAATAAACAGATAGAACCTAAAGATATAGAATTGTATCAGAAACATTATTCTGACGACGATTTTTGGAGTAAGGTTGGCCGTGTGTTGAAAAAGGCAGGTGGAAAGGTTATTTATTGCGCTATTCTTTTGTACTGCGTTTTGAAGTCGCCAAGTGTACCTGAGAAATATAAGCTTATGATTATAGGCGCGTTAGGCTATTTTATTCTTCCGGTAGATTTGATACCAGACTTCATTCCCGTTACAGGTTATGCAGACGATCTGTCGGCTCTGATTGCTTGCTATAAAATGGTGAAGGCAAATGTTACGCCCGAAATTGAGGCGGAGGCAAAAAGAATTTACAAAGACTTGTTCGAATGTGATGATGTGCCTTTGTTAGATTGATGGTTGCTTATTATTCGGCACGATAAATGAATTTTTGATAATGTAGAAGACAAATAAAATATATGGAAGTGCGTGTAAAATTGTATGTCGTCCTTGTTTTCTTATGTACGTTGACAAACTCTTATTCGCAGGATACGACAGAGGTTGTGAGAGATTACATAGAAACAGATTTGAGGAATTATGCCTTTTGCAGATGTCTCGAACACTCTCCGGATTCTGTGGCTTTGGAAGAATTTTTCACTAAGGATGGAAGTGCGGCTGGCTATTTTAATGTTTTGCCGATTGGATATGAAGAATTTTTCATGCTTGACAGCCTTGCGTCTGCAAAGCCATGCGAGGTGCTTTACGTGAGCAAGTACAACAAGTCGCTAACATTGACGAAATGCTTAGATTTTTACAATGGTCAGGAGTTGCGAGATAGTGTCAGGGCTATAGTTGGAAGGTATGATGCAGAAGAACTTAATGATAAATATCTTTATGAGCGTGCAATATCTAAAAAAAATAACTGGAAGTAAGCTTTGGCAATTTTTATTTCCAAAGTTTGCGAAGAAAAAGGAAATCGTAGTCAAAACGGAATTTTCTAAAGAACTTATTATGAAGTTCCTAAAGAAAAATACGGAACCGATGAATTTGCTACGTTATACTGAAGCAAATATATTCATGTCTCCTTCGAAAAAAATATTTGAAGGAGAGGTGAAGCGTTCCTCTTTTTATCTCTCGATAAATAAGGGATATGACCCCAAGGGATTGCGTTTTTTGGGTTTGATTGATGGCGGGGGAGCGTTGGCAGATGCTTATTACAAAACAAGAGCGGATATTAAAGGCACGATAAAGAGTGACGGAGAAGGGTCGCTGCTTGAACTGAAGATAACACAGTCTTTTTTAAGTGTGTGTGGTTATTATTTTTTTGTGGCTTTGAGACTTTTGTTCGGAGTTGCTGCAATTGGTATTTTGGGGCTGATTGTTTTGTCTTGCATCGTTGGCCTTTACGAAGATTTATTTTTATGTATTCTGGCCCTTGTTTTTTCGTTGGCGTTTTTTATAGTTATTGGTGTGGTTCTGAAAAGAGAAAATCTGGATTTGGAGAAAATGGAGAAACTGTTCTTGAAACTTATCGAAGGGAAAAAGATTGCAGATGCAGATAGCCACGAAAAAGGGAATGACGCATGATTATTCTGCACCTGACCAAGAAACAAAGGCGTTTCAGTTGGTAGTTGCATTTGTGGAGACGTGCAGAGACGTGTGAGGGCACTGCAGTAAACTATTTGCTGCACTCTGCATCTTTCACCAAACGAACAGGGAGTAGGTCGCACCCATCATATCTTGTCTTAGATTCAATTGTACCTCTTCCTTCATTGTTTTCGACGTAAAAATGTATTATAGGGAAACTTGTAGTGTCACGACTTCTCTTGTCGGATATCCAATACTCTCCTGCTCCCATGCCGCAGTAGCCGATATTTGACGGGTTCTCTGCATTTATTTGTCGAGAAAAATGTCTTCTTGTATATGGACTAAAAAGAATGTCTAAATATAGCCATTCCTCTTCTTTGTCCGTCTCAATCGAATCTTTATAAATTTCCGGTATTTGTGCGACAACACCAAAAATGGATTTTGTATAACAAGTCTCTTCGAATTCTATGGATCTTGAATCAGGAATATTCTCAGCAAGTCCTGCGCACGGAAAGAAAACCGCACCAGCCTCCTCCATCTTCTTCCACTCTTCCGCATCGTAGATGTTGGTCATGTCGGCATGAAATTTGTCGTCGTCATTGAGAACGGAAGGGGTGAATCGGATGCCCGTCGAATCGAAATTGTCTGGCAAGATAACCATGCCAGGTTTACCCTGTACTGTAGCCATGGAGATGAGTTTTGAGGCATTCTCTCTAATGTCTCTCAGATAAACCCACTCGTCTTGTGTTAGGAGTCTCCAGCCATCTCCGACACTGTTGTTCAGCATTGAAGTGTCGTTTGCGAAATGTCCTACCCACTGCCCAATGGAGTCGTTGCTGTTGTCTGGGATGAAAATGTCCCACTGATTATCTGCAAAACGCCAGCTTCCCGTTGAAGGTTGGTGCTGCAGGTTGCCAGAAGAGAAAATAATTTTCTTATTTGCATTTACAGAGAAATAGTGTTCCCCTTTTATAGCAGAAGAGGGGTTAGAAGATTCTTGGCAAGCAGGAAGTAGTCCCACCAATAGCAACAAGAGACATGCTAAATATTGAAATCTTTGAACCATATTCTTATCACTTGTTTTTTTTAAACAAACAAAAAAAGAATCTTTCCAGATTCTTTTGAGCCTCTTGTCGGATTCGAACCAACGACCCCGAGATTACAAATCACGTGCTCTGGCCAACTGAGCTAAAGAGGCAATTGTCAGCTTATGTAACAACCGAACTGACTGCGGTTTTGAGCCTCTTGTCGGATTCGAACCAACGACCCCGAGATTACAAATCACGTGCTCTGGCCAACTGAGCTAAAGAGGCAATTGTCAGCTTATGTAATAACCGAACTGACTGCGGTTTTGAGCCTCTTGTCGGATTCGAACCAACGACCCCGAGATTACAAATCACGTGCTCTGGCCAACTGAGCTAAAGAGGCA
>JAGBRL010000048.1 GCA_017632345.1 Paludibacteraceae bacterium | reverse complement strand
TGCGGATATGCGCCATAATCTGGCTTAGAAGTTTGCGCTCCTCTGGATAAATGCCACCGTCCAGAATTGCGATGTCGTAAAGCAGACGCATCATCTCCACCTTTTTCTCGTATGACAAGTTGCGATTCACATCAACACAAATTTTCTTGAAATTAAGTTTGCGCTTGCCTATCAGCTGCTCAATGCGCTTTTCCGCCTCTTCCAGATACTCCTTTTTGTACAACTCCGCTCCGCTGAAATTCTCTTTGACAAAGCTGCGGAACAACTCACGAGCCTTCTCAGTATAGCCGCCGTTATAGCGCATAAGCACGGCAGCCATACCCGCGACAGTCCGGACAATCTCCCTCTGTCTGTTCTCCTGACGCTTCTCTTCAGCTATATGACAAGACGCCACAAGCACCACACACAAGACTATCATATAGATAACAAAACAAAAAAACGGATAAGCAAAATCACCTCCTGAAACAAGATAAACGCACGGAATAAACATAACCGGAGCCAGCAAAAACTCGAATCCGAATATATCTCTTAAATCACAGAAAACAAAGACTGTCACAGCAATAATAACTTGCAGCCCTATGCCCACAAAAAGCAGCGTGGCAAAATCACCCGCAGAAAAAACGTACGCCACCCAAACTGCAAGCAACTGCAAGACAGCAGCACTTAGCAGAAAAGTTTTCTCCTTATGCTCCTTAATCAGTACAAACAAAGTTCCTCTTTTAAACCATGCCTCTTCTTTCGCCCAAGATTTCACCTTTGCAGAAGACTGTTCCTCACCCACTGCGTTTTCTATTGAAAGTTCTACTAAGGTAACCACAAACAACAAACCTAAAATAAAGAGAACAACAACACTATAGAATATGGGATAAAAGCCTTCTCTCTCGTAGAGAGAATAAAAAGAATATCCATAGGAAAGATAAGTTTCATCAGTCGCAAAACTACCGATGAAGGAGATTAAAGCGACACCAAGCACCATCCACAATCCTAATGACACCAAACCTCCAGACAATGTCAATATTGCAATTTGCGAAATAAAAGAGAAAAAGACAAACCCGTGAAATATTTCAAGGCTCCCGCACAAAACCGCCATCAACTGCAAAGTTTGCAAAGCTATAGCAGACGTAATCAGAAGAGTCTGTTTTCGCCTGCTTTTCAGCAGGGCAATCTGCATTGCGGCAAAGGCGTAAAAGGCGAACCATGCAAAACTCACGTCTGCCGTGCCAACAAACGCAGAGACCGCAAGCGTAGCCGCAGAAAGCAACATAGCCTTACGTTTGCCGCATAGTTTGAATAATGCTACACTTGCCAATAATACTACGGTTGCTTTTGCAATCTCAAAAATTAAATAATCTTGCATAGCAATTATTTTCAAACATCTAACAATACCATCATAACAAAAAACTCCAATGAACGATATAATTAGAAATATCAAACCTATAAGCGCCATCCATTCACTCCACTTGGATTTACCAAAAGACGTATGCTCAAAAAAAGACCCGACGAAAGAAATAAGCATGCCAATAGCAAAAATTATGTAAAAAAAGTCCTCCATATTGTCAAATTAAAATCGTTCTTCAATAGTTTTCATCGCGCGGTTCAGTTCGCGGGTACGCTCCTCTGCGGCGGCGCGGGTGGCTTCGTCGGCATG
>JAGBRL010000047.1 GCA_017632345.1 Paludibacteraceae bacterium | reverse complement strand
TGCCGTGAGCGTATGCGCGCCTAACTCGTTCGACTTCGAAGCGTTGGCTAAGGAGAAGGTTGGTTTCTGGGATATTGACACTATTGAATACTCTTTCGGTAATGTTGCGCTAACTGACGCAAAAGCGGTTACTGAACAGGGGAACTACTACGCAAGATACATCGACGTGAACGGCTGCGAATATACCGGCAAGCTGTTCCTGAAGGTCAATCCGATTGTGACTGCTCCGCAGCTTGTCGGAGACACTATCGTCTGCCAAGGTATCGGAACTCACACGCTGACAGCAAACAAACGTGGCGCGAACACGGCTTCGCAAAGCTTCTTATGGCACAACAACGGAAACGTGACTCTGAGCGACGTGCTGAACTTAAGCACCGACGACGCTTTCGACAATGTGTATTTCTTGCAGGCTAAAGACACTGTTACGGGATGTGTCAGCGACTCTGTAATGTTCTCCGTAAGCATCAGAGACAGCATCGTGTTCTCGCACATCAATGATATTCTCAGCTGCGAAACGCACGCCGTAAACATTGCAGAACGCGCTGTTGAAACGTTTGTCGGAGGAACTGAAGATAAAATTTTCGAATATTCCAGAGTATATGAAAACGGAAGCGTTGTGACTATGTCTGAGAACGCCGCTTCGAGGGTTCTCGAGAACGGCAGGTACGTGATTGACGTGCACGAAATGATTTCGGGCTGCAAGGCTAGCGACACCGTGAACGTTGAGTTCAAAAAGCTTCCGGAACTGTCTGTCAAGGGCGAGCTTGTGAAGTGTCAGTTTGAAAACTTGGCGGATTTGGTAGCCGAGGGTGCGGACCTTTATCAGTGGCAGGACATGCAGGACGACAAAGTCGCTCCTTACGAGCCGGCTGCTAACGCGCGTTTCCCTTTCACAGACTCGCTGACTGAAGCTATGACATACAAATTCAAGCTTATCGGGGCTACTACAGACAGAATCGTCTGCTACGACTCTATCACATTCGACGTGACGGTTAACAAGAAGCCGGAGGCTCTGAAGGATTCAACATTCAGGTTCTGCCAGAACACCGGAGGGCAGGTTATCAGATTCTCTTCTGAATACATAACTTCTGAAAAACTGAAGGTGAGATGGTACAACGCGGAAAAGAACGTGATGGACGGCGAGGTTCTGAACATCGATACCGAAACGGCTCAGACGCAGACTTTCTTCGCTTCTCTTTACAGCGCGGACTGCGAAAGCGACCTTGCGGAAATCACAGTGGTGACCAACCCGCAGATTCCGTTCTCTATGGACGATGCCGTGAGCGTATGCGCGCCTAACTCGTTCGACTTCGAAGCGTTGGCTAAGGAGAAGGTTGGTTTCTGGGATATTGACACTATTGAATACTCTTTCGGAAATGTTGCGCTAACTGACGCAAAAGCGGTTACTGAACAGGGGAACTACTACGCAAGATACATCGACGTGAACGGCTGCGAATATACCGGCAAGTTGTATATGAAGGTCAATCCGATTGTTCCTGCTCCGCAGCTGACTAACGACACGCTTTACTTCTGTCAGGCTGAAACTGTGCAAGAACTTGGAGGCAAAAACACGATAACTGATGGTATTGTGGAATGGAGCTATCTTGACGAAATATTAAAAGAAAACACCATCAACACATCATTCGCTAACACTTTTTCGTACGAATACAAGGTTCGTCAGACCGACACTCTCACAAATTGCAGCAGCGACTTCAGCACTGTTGTCATTGTGATTGAGTCTCTAAACACAGTTCCTCTCCCTGACACTACTCTGTGTCCGGGCGAGACGTTGAACCTTGTAAGCCTCATCAACTCTCATGTTAAGACAGAAAACACAATGGTAGATGTTTCGCAGAGCAACATGACCGGCTCATCTTTGGAGAGCATAGATAAAGCCGGCTCATTCATAGTCAAGTACTCCTTGACCAGCTGCGTTAAATACGACTCTATCACCGTAAAGTATTTCAAAGAGATCAAATACGACCGCACCCAAGACACTGCGGTATGTTTTGGCGACAACGCATCTCTGTTTGCGGAAAGTTTGACTGCTGAGAAGTACAGTTTCTATTGGAACAAATCCAGAAAAGAGCAAGACTTGAACACGCCTGTATCTATGGCAATCTCGGAAAGTTCGTTTGTCAACCTGACTGTTTACGACAGACACGGCTGCTCAAAAGAAGACTCTCTGTTCGTTACAGTAAACAAGCGTCCTGACCCAATAGCTTCGCTCGACACTACTATTGAGTACTGTTTCAAGGCCGAAACTGAAGTTATTGACGTTAAGCCGACAGAGAACAACACACTCCGCTGGTATCTTCCTAACGGCGAAAGCACTGTTTCTGCCGTGAAACCGTCTTCTTTGCACTCTGGCAAGTTTACTTACAGCATTGTGCAAACGACTCCGGAAGGGTGCGAAGGCGACACTCAGCACGTTTTTGTGACTGTTCTCGACTCTATTTCTGAACGTCCGGTCTTGGATACGAGCCGCTATTGCCAGAACAGTATCACGGAACCGCTTGCTGCTATTGTAAAAAGCAACGGCTACTCTATCCATTGGTACGACAGCAAGAAAAATGAACTGCCAAACGGATTCGAGCCTAATTCGGAAACTGTCGGTATGCAAACTTACTTCGCATCTCTGAAAAAGGGTCTGTGCGAAAGCGAACTGACTCCTAAATATGTGATTGTCAATGCTCCGATGAAAGAGACTCCTGTCGCCGACAAGATTGACTTGTGCCAAAACACAGGCTCTCACACTTTGCAAGTGCAAGGCTCTGTGAGCGCAACTCTTAACTGGTATCTCACAGAAATCGACAACAAACGCGAGGACAGCATCATTGTCTCTACAGACAATGCCGCTGCTCTGGAATACACCTATTGGGTCTCTCAGTCTGACAACTCTGGCTGCGAAAGCAAACGCGTCCCTGTATCTGTGGAAATTCACAAGGCTCTGACTTCTGCCAGACTCAAAGACACGTTCGTCTGCAAACCAAATAAAATCAGCTACATGGAGATTCTGAAAAACAACAGAATCTACTATACCGTCGATAAGGTGCTGAAAGGCGTTGACAAAAAATCGGCTGTGCTGACTAAAGAAATTTCGGAGGAAGACACTTATCTGTTCTACTTAACAGACGGCTATTGTGACGCAGTGGACACTCTGACGCTCAAGTCGCCAATTATCAACAGCCCTGTTGTTAAAGTAGAGGACAAAACATTCTGCCACGGAGATTCTGTATCAATGGTTGCGCAAAACGTTGACGGCGTAGATTTCAGATGGGAAATGAACGGCGAAAGTTCTATCTCTGACAATGTAAGTTTGAAGATAACTGAAGATATGAAGATTGATGTTATTGCGATAGACAGAGCCACTTTTTGCGAGTCTGAACCGCACTCTGTCCAACTGAGCATATACCCTAAGCAAGAGGTTGCGCTTCAAGGCAAAACAGATATCTGCTTTGGAGATACTCTAAGTCTGCTCGCTTATAAAGGTTCTAACTTCAGATGGTTCTTTGACAATGACACTGTTGCCGACGACAGGCTCGTGCTTGCTCCTCAAAAGAGCCTCAACGTGACTGTGCAGGGTATCGATAACAACTCTTGCCCTATCTACGGAAACTTCAATGTAAATGTGCTTCCGACTTTGGTTCCTCAAATCTTGGGCAATGACAAGCTGCTTACACGCAACGACACTTCTGTTGTCCTTTACGCTTTGCCGAACAATGACGACAGACTATCTTATCACTGGTCTTTCGGCGACGGATTGTCTGACTCTAGCTATGTTGCCGACATTGAGCATCTGTACTCCAGCGAGCTTGTGAAGATTGGCAATCCGTTTGAGGTGACTCTGACCGTCACCCATGAATACGGCTGCAAGGCTTCTGTTTCCGCTACGGTAGAAATAGACCCTAACTTCACGATTCCGAACACATTTGCTCCTGACGAAAACGACCCGAGCACTTGGTTCATGAAGAATTATGAAGTTCAGATTTACGACCGTGTCGGCATTCTTATTTACGAAGGTAACGACGGATGGGACGGCACTTACAACGGCGAACCTGCGTTCAAAGACACCTATTTCTATGTGATTCCTTATTACGTAAATGGTGACAAAAAATTCAAAACTGGTTACATCACATTGGTTAGAGAAAATGACTAAAAAACGTTTTTATTGCATAGCTTGTTTTATAATGACCCTTCTGCCCTTTTATGTCAAAGGGCAGGAGGACGTCATGTTCACAAACAGACAACTGCGGGCGGCTTACACAAACCCTGCCTACATTCCCGAAATTAAATATGCCACAATCACGCTTGGCCATCGCCGCCAATGGGTTGGTGTTGAAGGTGCGCCTGTGTCCAGCTATGTGGGCGGAAAATATTTCTTCTTGGGGGCACATTCGCAAGTAGGGCTGTCTGTGCTTCATGACAAAATAGGATACCACCAGTACGTGAATCCAAAGGCGTCTTACGCTTGTATGATTCCTATATGGGACGACAGTTATCTTAATCTTGGACTTGCCGCCGGACTTATTAACCGAGACTACGACAAAAGCGAAATACGGGCGGACAACACAACCGGAAACGCAGATTATTTCGACGACCAGATATCTGGCTCTGTGCCTGAT
This sequence comes from Paludibacteraceae bacterium, assembly GCA_017632345.1. Classification (GTDB taxonomy): domain Bacteria; phylum Bacteroidota; class Bacteroidia; order Bacteroidales; family Paludibacteraceae; genus RGIG9379. The sequence continues at coordinate 36,942 of JAGBRL010000047.1, read as the reverse complement.
GTTGACGTCGGCCTGGAACTGCTAATACAGGGCTTCGAGCTTGGCGTGGCCGGCAATCACCTAATCAGCAGCAACGACTATTTTGAAGTCAAGCCGCTCTATTCGGGATATATTAACTATTACTTCCAGACTTCCGAATGGTGGAGACTATTCCCGTCTATCTCCGTGTACAACTACAGAGACAGATGGAAAACTCAGATCAGCTGCTATTTTTATTACATCTTTGATTACGAATGGAATCCGTACGATTTGTTTTACGTAGGCGCCGCCTTCCGTCCTAACTACGACGTTTCTGTGCATTTAGGCGTGAACCCTACGTCTTGGTTCAACATCTTTTACTCTTACGAGTTCAACACAAGCGACTTGTACCATGACACGCACGGCTCTCATGAGATTGGAATCGAGTTCAAGATTCCTTATAAGTTCCAAGGGTGCTTCGCCAACTACGGCAAATCTAAAAAGTACTCTCGATATAAGAGATACAGATAAATGCAGTAGAAAAAAGTCCGGAAACAAGCTTGTCTCCGGACTTTTTTCTACACTTATCACAATAAAGCCGACTATTTTGCAGTTGCAGAATTTTTTATCAGCATACCTTTGCTCCATACACCTTTCCACTTTTCCGCTCCTGTTGAGTCGTAACAAACACCGTAACCATCCGGCAAACTATTTTTAATCTTACCTTTATAAATCAGATCTCCATAGCGCTCCGTTCCCTCTCCGTCCTTCAATTTGCCATCTTTCCAAATCCCTTTCAGCTCAACGCCTCGGTTCGGGTCCACATATACGCCATAACCATTAGCCGCGTTATTTTTAAACTCGCCTTCATAGCGCACTCCGTTCTGATGCGTCTCTACTCCTCGACCCTCTTTCTTGCCATCTACCATATCGCCTACATATCCCCACTCCGGATTAAACCTAAGCACAAACGTCGGGTTCTCCTTTTTTACCGAGTCTGACTCGCCTATCTTGCGCAAGACCTTGAACTTCTCCGGATATGCCTTCACAACGGGATAAATAGTAATATAAGCATGCTTAAACCAATCGTCCAATATAACATGAGTGACCTTCTTTTCCACAAGAAAATTATAAAAAGTATCGATTGGAACATATTGCGGAAAATTTCCTGACTTCTTAAATCCTGAATATAGATAATAAATTTCAGGCTTTCTGCAAATCAAACGCGCAGTATCGGGAAGGCTGTCTTTACACCACTTTGCCGCAGCTATATAATTCTGAGCGCTTTTATCCAAAACGTCCTCCAAAGGCTGCTTCGCATAATAACGAGCGCCCGCCTGCGCCTCCGTGTGCAACGGCGCCAGCCAGAACAATGCGTACAACGTAAGCAACACAGAAGAGACTGCAACAGACCTGCTTCTTATCCACTGAGGAAGAAAAGTCCTCTCCGCCAAAAACTTCAAACCGTTGTAGATGCCGTTCAAATAAAGGAATATAACAAACGGCACAGCCGCCACTATGTAACGCATTGTTGCAAACTGTTCCGGATAAAGCAGCAAAACCCCAAATGTCAACGACAAATACGAGAAAATAAGGAAACCTCCGACTCCGGTTCTGAAGAGCCCTATCAAAATAAGAGCAAGCAGCACAACTCCCAGCACAAAGTCTGTTTTTGTCACAACGTAATTATCTTCATAATCCACTACAAAAACTGACTCCGGAATCAGTTTTCCTACATAATTTTTCACATTGCTTTTGCACCTCGCAACCCAGTCTGACATTGAGGACATAACCTCCCCGCGCTCCTTTTTCTTAAAATTAGACACATAATTAGACTGCGTATGTCCTATCTTTTCATTGCGGATATCCCATGCTCCTTTTGCAAGAAACAGAGCCAGAGACGCAAGCGCCATCATCTTCAGACAATATAAAGCTTTGCTTTTATAAAGAACAGACTCCTCACCCGACCTCTTATCTCTGTAAAATTTGACAAAAGAACAGAATGCCAAAGCTCCAAACCAGCCAATTACCCCCAATATCATAGACAGTCCCATCGTCCTGACAAAATAGATATAAGATATTATCAGCAGAAACATAACTAAAGCAACATACGACCTCCACGTGTAATCCTTAAACGACCTCTTCTGATAAAGCACCACAGCAAGATAGACAACCAGCATCGTCAGAAACAAGTAAAGCATCTCGCTCATGACTATGGTTGAAAATCGCAGCAACTCTCTCTGCAGACACATTAAGACAGACGCTGAGAATGCGACAAACAAATTATTGTTAGTCACACGTTTCAATATCAGAAAGAACATCAGAACAGACAAACCCAGCAAGACCCCGTTCAGCTTTTTGAAATGCACAAAATCCAGTTCCGAGTCCAAGCTCAGACAAGTCGCAATAAAAGCAGGATACCCCGGAGGAAAATGTGTATGCGGTTTATCGCTATACCCTATCACATCCGTGTAACCATTACCCTCTGCCAACGATTTCCCAAGAGAATAATAAATTATATTATCACCATTCAGGTCCGGCTTTTTATCATACACCTCATTATAATTCACATAAAACACAAACATCAAGATTGCAGAACAGAAAACATAAGTCCATCGAGAGTTCAGCAAATTTTTCATTTGCTCAACAAAACCAACTCTTTCCGCCTTCTTTTTTTCAGGTTCTGCCTCCCTCTGTTTTGGCTTTACAATACTCTTTTTCGCCATATCTTATTTTTTTAGTTATTTCACTTAGATTTAGCCTCATGATACTCACTTTCCGTATTCACAGACCAGACATTCTCTTTATCAACAACACCCTTTTCTATATTTTTAACCGCCTCCATCGCAGTGAGCATCGAGTGGTCCATATTATTATACCGGTGCTGCCCATTCCGACCTATGCAAAACAAGTTCTCTATTGTATCAAGAAACTCTCTGACCTCTCCTAATTCATAATACGCTCCGAAATAGGCCGGATAGGCTTTCTTTACCTTTACATGATGAGCATCAAGCACCGCGCTTTTTTCTATCATACCAATTTTGACAAGCTCGCCAACTGCCATACAGACAAACTCATCTTTCTCCATGTTCCACAACTCATCATCTTCGTCACAAAAATATTCCAGACCAAGCCACACCGTGTTTTCTTTGTCTGCCACAAGATACGGAGACCAATTGTTAAATATCTGCAGACGGCCAATCCTAACGTCTCTTTCTTGTATATAGATCCATGTGTCAGGAATCAGTCCGGCTCCATCTTTCGCTTTTATCTTCAGTTTGTCAACAAGAAGCCCGACAGTAATAAAATCACGATAAGGCAACTCAGACGCTATATCCCTCACTCTTTGCGGAACCGGGCCTTCCATTGCCGCCACCAACTCCTTTATAGGCATAGACGAAAGCAAATAATCACAGTCCACCTTCTTTATCTGACCATCTGGACATACAACACCAACGCTCTCCACCCTATTCTCCTTCAGATAAACACGTTTCACAAGGTGACCCTTATGAAGCTCCACTCCACACGCGGCCGCATCGTCCGCCACACATTCCCACAACTGACCAGGACCATATTTAGGATAACAAAACTCCTCTATAAGAGACGTTTCGACCTCCTTTGCCGACCTTTTCTTCCCTAATTTCTTCTGTATAAAATCTTTCACAACCGCAGTTACGGAAACCCCTTTCACGCGCTGACTTCCCCAGTCCGCCCCCAAACACGAAGGATGCTTTCCCCACACCTTTGCCGTATAATCTTCAAAAAACAATTTATAAAGACGCTTCCCAAACCTGTTGATGTAAAAATCTTCTAACGAGGCCTCCTTACACGGAAATAACCTGGCCTTCAAATAATCAAGCCCGGAACAAACCGTATTCCTCAAACCCATGTTTTTGAACGTCTCGCACGAAAGAGTTATAGGATAATCAAAGAACTTTCGCAAAAAAAAGATACGTGAAACTCTGTCTCGAACCAGCATCTCCCTGTCGCCGCCCCTATCTCTCTGCATCACCTCGTTCCACCATCTCGTCACCGCCTCATTCTTCGAGAAAAAACGATGCCCCCCAATGTCCATTCGATTTCCTTTATAATTAACTGTTTTTGAAATTCCGCCAATCTCATCCGTCGCTTCAAAAATCACAGGCTTAACAGACGTCCTTTTTTTCAGTTCCATTGCCGCCGTAAGCCCCGCAGGGCCGGCACCAATAACCACAGCCTTTTTACCCGACTCGCACATAACATTTATGAATTAAATAATCATATTAACAACCGCCAAAATTTCAAATTCAACCCAAGGGCATCTCCTATAAATTACGATTTTTATTGTTTTTGTCATAAACTTCGTTTCGGTCACTTCTTCACTTTACTTATCTTGCACATATTCATACAGTTACGATACCTGCATCACTACCTTGCAAATATAATCAGCCTAAGCAAAATGTTCTTCAAAATCATCTCAAACTAATTTACAGAAATTGCCTTAAGCAAAAAGCCCTTCATAATCATCTCAATAATCTACAGAAATTACCAAGACCAAACGTACAACGCAATAAGATTAAAACAATCAGTCTAAACAAAACCGTGACATGATTATAAAACAGTTTGAAGGAATTCCTAAAAAGCAATACAAAACCACACACAAAACTGCTTAAAAGGTTTGATTCAGAATCTTCAATTTAATAATCTTCATTCTATAGCAAACGTTTCGCTACACATCACAAAACATATTATAGAAATTGACTTTTGCATTCATACGTCACAAAACACAAACGCTTTTTTCAATAACAAAAAAGCCTCCCATATGGGAAGCTTTTTTTCTATCAGCTTACTAATTATTCAGCCTTAGCAGCAGCTGTGTCAGCAGCAGGAGCTACTGTAGAGTCTGCAATTGTAGAGTCCTTAGCCAAAGAATCTGCAACTGCGGCAGGAACTGTGTCAGCTGGAACTACTTCTTCAGCTGCAGTTGTATCTTCTGCCTTTGGAGCTTCAGTGCTAGCGTTACCACCACAAGAAGCCAATGAAATAGCTGCTACTGCAGCGAAAAATAGAACTACTTTTTTCATTTTTTTATTATAATAAATTAAACAACGTGTTTCTCAATTTTTAACGCCACAAAGGTATATTATTTTTTGTATTATTGTTCCTTTGAGCGTATTTTTTTTACGCTTTTTTTGTTAAAAAATGTTAAAATACGCCAATTGTGCGAATATTAAAGCCTCTTCACTCTAATTTTATTCATTTTTTTGAATATTAATGCAACAAATTAACTTTGGCGCTTTTAAACAACTCTTTAAATATGTTTCGAAATCTCGCTCTACAAGATTTGCAAAGCCTTCCGGAAAGCCGTTTTCCTAACCTTCCCGCCCATCGCTCAGTTACGATGCCTGCACCGCACCTTTGCAACCAAAGCCGACATAGGGAAAAGCCTCCAAAGACTTTCTCAACATATTCATAGAAACTGGCTAAAACAAATTTATCAAATTCCTATATTTTCGTACAAATAGCGCTTGATGCTCTTCTTTGCGGTCTTTTCGAACTCATTCGGATAGAGAACGATTTTTGTGATGCATTCGTAAGAAGCCACCATGGTGTTCACCTTTTTACGATTTTCCTCCATTATGCTCTCCACATCCTCCTTGTTTATCTTGCTTTCGTCCATCGCGTCGAAGTCTGGATGAACAAGAGCCACAAGCTTAGCGTCGCGCTCTATGACGATACACTCGCCCACAAAAGGCATGTTGCACAACTTAGACTCAATCTCTTCCGGATAAATGTTCTGTCCGCTAGGACCCAACAGCATAGTCTTGCAACGCCCCTTGATGAACACGTTATTGTTTTCGTCAACAACAGCCATATCACCTGTGTGAAGCCAGCCGTCTTCGTCAAGAGCCGCAGCAGTAGCTTCAGGGTTCTTATAGTAACCAATCATCACGTTAGGACCGCGAGCAAGCAGTTCGCCCGGTTTGTTGAACTGGTCGTCAGACAAGATCTTCACCTCCATGTCAGGCAGAACCTTTCCAACCGAATAAGGCACAAACGTATCACACCCGCTGTAACTTATTAGCGGAGCACACTCTGTCATTCCATAGCCCACACAATAAGGGAACTTTATTCTTTTCAGAAAATCCTCAGTCTCTTTGCTCAACGCCGCGCCTCCAATGACAACCTCGATAACCTCGCCACCAAACGCATTTATCAGCCTGCTGCAGATCTCCTTTTCAATCTTGTCAGACAGACCAGGCACCTTCATCGCCATCTGCGTAGAAGTTTTGCTCAACATTGGAAGGATCTGCTTTTTGTACATTTTTTCAATAACAAGAGGCACAGTAAACACCACCCTAGGCTTCACATCTTCGAACGCCTTCAGCAAGATTTTCGGAGACGGAGTCTTGTTAAGGAACGTAATGTGGGCGCCCACACACATCTGAATCAAAAAGTCAAGCGTGCAACCATAAGCGTGAGCCAGCGGCAACGATGTCAAAATTCGCTGACCTCTCTCCACAAGCTTTGTTGTGAAACCGAAAACTATGTTTCCAGCGAAATTCTCACCCGTAAGCATAACCCCCTTGCTGAAGCCTGTTGTTCCCGAAGTGTAGTTGATAGCCGCAAGTTCAGAATTGTCCTTGTCTGCATAAACCACGTCCTCACGAGTAAATCCGTTAGGATACTTCTCAGCGAACAGATTACTTAAGTTCTTGACAGTCTTCTGGATTGTCTCCCCGTCTTTCTGGTGAAGGCAACGGAAGTCAGTAAGCGAGAATATTCCGCGCAAATCATGAATCTTCTCCTCCTCTATAGTGTCCCACACATTATCGCTAAGGAAGAACAGAACAGAGTCCGAGTGGTTCACAATATGATGAATGTCATTAGGATGGAAATCCTGCAAAATAGGGACAATCACCGCACCGTAAGTGACAACAGAAACAAACGCAATAGCCCACGTCGGCGTATTACGCCCAACAAGAGCAATCTTGTCATTCTTCTTTATATTGAGATTTTCAAACAATATGTGCATTTTTGCCACTTCTTCCGCAACCTGCTGATAAGTGTACGTCTGCTTTGTGTTATACTCCGTAAGAGCCGGCAATTCCCAATTCTCTTTAAAACTTTTCTCAAAAAGTTTGATGAAATTTTCACTCACCATATAAAATTCTAAATATAAATTATGTTTAGCAGCTTCTAAAAATTACGTTTTGTAATTTTCTCATGCTGAAATTCGTTTCAAATGCCTTTTCCTTTTATTAAGACGGCACAAAAATATATATAATTACACAAAAAACAAAAAAATGTGCAAAATATATGCTTTTCTTTATATAAAAATGGGACTTTATCTATGACACACGCCTCCTCTTCTACTCTGCTCATCTATTTTTTTGTCTTATTTTGCAAAAGTTGCCAAACAGCCCGAACCATTTACCGCACACCGACGTTTTATAGTCGAGAACGATGACAAACCTAAAGTCATCTTAAAAATTCCATTTTCAGTTCAACCTTTCTCATACCGGGGGCCGACTCGCTGAGCAGCAAGGGCGGTCCTTTTTCATTCTGCCGCCTTTGACCTTTTCCAGATAGACACCGCCGCAACAACAAATGCCAATGCACTTATTATCAGAACGGAATAGTCGTCACTGCCGATTTTCTCCACCTCCTCCAACTTTTTAGCATCGTCAGAATACATATAATATATAACGACAATCGTAGCGTTATTCACAAAATGCGCCACCATAGGCACTATGAGCGACCTGCTCCAGCAAAGCAAGTAACCAAGAAACGCGCCCAGCAGAAGCCTTGGCACAAACCCGAAGAACTGAAAATGCACAAAACTGAAAACCGCCGCCGTAACCCAGACTGCAACATGCACGTTCTTCACGCTTCTTTCTATCGAATTTTGCATCACCCCTCGGAAGAACAGTTCTTCGCCTACAGCCGGAAGCAGCGCCATGACTATTATATTAAGAAAAAACTGAAAGAAGCTATCCGTCACGAGCATCTTCAGCGTAAGCTTCTCCGCCGCATCCTCCATCTTTCTGAAGAACGCTTCCAGCTCGCCCATAGAATCAGGCAAGGACAGAGATGCATTCCATTCGCCTATGAAGTTCACCAGAGGCATCGACAGCCAGATACAGGCTATCGTGAGCACAACCACAATGTGGCTTGGCCTGACTTCAAGAGAAAGATACTCCCTCATGTTTTTAGAAACGAGGTACGCGAGCGACAAAGCCGCAAGAACAAACATACCAAAAGCTTGGCAAAACTGGGTTATCTTAAGAACAGCCAAACTGTCTGTCACACCAAACAGAGCGACTACACCCTTTGCCACTCCGCTAAACACCAGCGCATACACAATAAAAAAAAGCAACAGCAGCAACAGTTTCACGGCAATACCATCCTTTGCAAAACTGCCCTTTATCGAACTAAAACTCAAATTCAGCATAAAAAAAATCTTTAACAAATTAACAATCAGCAATTTTCAGACACATGAAAGCCCAGCCGCTCCAGAGCTAAATTTCTTTCAGACACAACAAAAGAGTCGAATTCTCTGCGTAAAGGATAGTCGCCCCTCAGACGTTCAAACAGACCCGCATCCGCCCTTAGGTTTGCGTCGTCAAGCCCTATATCATAGGTAGCAAGCACAGCCTCCGCGACCTTATCGTCCATCCGTCCAAGGTCGAGTCGTACATTTTCCGGCAGAGGTATGTCCGCCACCTTAAAATCATCGATGCCCAGTCCGAAGAAACGGCTCAAGGCACGCACCGACATACTTGTCGCGTTAGCCTTTCCGTCTGCCGAATACCCAGCCACATGAGGCGTAGCGACAGCCGCATTCATCAGCAGGTCCTTATTAATATCAGGTTCATTCTCCCAGCAGTCAATAACCGCAGCCGAGATTTTGCCATCCTTAATCGCCGCCAATGTAGCTAACGAATCAAGCACCTCTCCACGAGCGGCGTTTATAACCACCGGACATTTTTTCAGTCTGTCATAAAACGAGACATCAGCAAGATAGAACGTCTTAAACTCTCCCGACAAAGACAGAGGCGTATGAAACGTTATCACGTCCGCCTTTTCACATATCTCGTCAAGAGAGACAAACTCGCCCTTCCCTTCCGCCAGTTCGCGCGGAGGGTCGTTCAGCAACACCTTCATGCCAAGAGCTTCGGCGACCATCCGCACACGCCTGCCCACATTGCCCACACCCACGACACCAATTGTCTTTCCTTCAAAATCGAGCACACCCCTTTTGCGCAGCAGACAAAGAGCCGAAGCCACATACTGCGCCACCGATTGCGCGTTGCAGCCAGCCGCGTTAGTCCAGAACACGCCGTTATCCTCACAATACTTAGTGTCTATATGGTCAAAACCTATCGTTGCAGTAGCCACAAACCGCACCGAGCTGCCCTTCAGCAGAGCCTCGTTGCAACACGTTCTTGTGCGCACCACAAGCGCGTCGGCGTCAGACACATCAGCAGCCGAGATTTTTCCGCCCGGCAAATAAACCACCTCCGCAAAAGGCTCCAGCACACCTTTTATAAAAGGAATCTTATCGTCAATTACAAATTTCATTTATCAAAACCAATCAGTTCGTATTTACGCATAAACTTCACATACTCTTCCGCCACCCTGCTCCTGTAAGCAATGGCAGCCTCTTCAAACATTGCCTTGGTCAGCGACTCCAGCTCTATGCTCTCCTCCTTTGTCAGATTATGAGTTTTAATCAGCTCATCTATAGATTCTATCGAATTTTCAAAATAGACATCGCAATAGACCACATAATTAAGGGCCGCAAGCCGCAGCGAGTCATTTCCTCTAAAATCGCCAAGATTTTCAAACTTCAGCCTCGCCTCTGCAATCACGTTAACCGCATTCTTGTAAGCCTCGTTCTCCTTACTAAACCCCTCATTCTCAAAAGCTTTCTCCACCTCCTTCATCGCATCGTCCACCCGCTTAATCTCAAAAGAGACAGCCTCCGCATAATCAGACGGCACCGTGCATCCGGACAAGACGAACAACGCCAAGCATCCTGCAAAAAACAATAATCTACCCATAAATCGCATTTTTTTGTTGATGATGTAAAAATAGAAAAAAAAGTGCTTAATGACTTAAATTTATAATTATATTTGTAATCGGAAGATAAAAAACAGAGCAATCTGCCTTCCGCCAAACATAAAACGGCTCATTGCAAAAGGCAACGGACCGAACCAGAACATTAACAAAAAACTTCAAGAGGTTGAATTTAGACGAAAGCCAGATTTACACTTCTGTAAAAAAAGGATTTGTATGATAAGAAAGTATGATTTTTTAGTAGTCGGCTCAGGCATTGCAGGCATGAGTTTCGCACTGAAGGTTGCCGACAAGGGCAAAGTGGCCATCTTGTGCAAGACCGCGCTGGAAGAGGCCAACACATACTACGCTCAAGGCGGCGTGGCATCGGTGACAAAACAGACCGACAAATTTGACAATCACATACAAGACACGCTCATAGCCGGCGACGGCATCTGCGACCGCGACGTTGTGACCAAGGTGGTTAGCGAAGCGCCCTCTCAGATAAAGGAACTTGTAAGCTGGGGAGTTGACTTCGACAAGGACCAGTCCGGCAATTTTGACCTGCACAAAGAGGGCGGGCACTCTGACTTCCGAATCCTGCACCACAAAGACAACACCGGGGCAGAGATTCAGCAGAGCCTCGTGGAGAGCATAAAGAGACACCCGAACATAGACATCTTCGACCAGCACTTCGCAATAGAGATTCTGACGCAGCATCATCTTGGCATGCGCGTGAAGCACACCACGCCAAACATCGAGTGCTACGGAGCGTATGTGCTTGACATCAGAACAAATCATGTGGAGACGTTCCTCGCCAAAATAACGCTGATTGCGACAGGAGGAATAGGAAACATATATCAGACCACAACAAACCCAACCATTGCAACCGGCGACGGCATCGCCATGGTTTACCGGGCGAAAGGGCTTGTGGAAGACATGGAGTTTGTGCAGTTTCACCCAACAGCGCTTTTCCACCCGGGCGAGCGTCCGTCGTTCCTGATCACAGAGGCGATGCGAGGCTACGGAGCCGTGCTGCGCAACAAGAAAGGCGAAGAATTTATGCAGCGTTATGACCAACGAGGGTCGCTCGCGCCTCGCGACATTGTGGCCAGAGCCATAGACAACGAGATGAAGCTGAGCGGCGACGAGCACGTCTATCTTGACGTGACACACAAAGATGCAGAACAGACCAAGGAGCACTTCCCTAACATCTACAAAAAATGTCTTGAACTGGGAATTGACATCACAAAGGACTACATTCCAGTAGCTCCGGCGGCTCATTATCTGTGCGGCGGAATCAAGGTTGACCTCAACGCGCGCACAACAATCAACAGGCTTTACGCAGCCGGCGAATGTTCCCGCACCGGACTTCACGGAGCAAACAGACTTGCGTCTAACTCTCTGATAGAAGCTGTTGTTTATGCTGACGCCGCCGCAAAAGACTCTCTGATACTGCTGCCGCAACTCTCTTGGAACGACAGAATACCAGAATGGAACGACGCCGGAACGTCTCTCAACGAAGAGATGATCCTCATCACCCAAAGCGTGAAAGAGGTAAACCAGATCATGAACGCTTACGTGGGAATTGTGCGCTCCAACTTGCGTCTGAAACGCGCTTACGACAGGCTCGAAATACTTTACGTAGAGACAGAAAGCCTTTTCCAACGCTCTGTTGTGTCCAAGGAAATTTGCGAACTGCGAAACATAATCAGTTCCGCTTACCTTGTCATAAAATCCGCACTGCAGCGCAAGGAGAGCCGCGGACTTCACTACACAATAGACTATCCGAAGAAAAATCCGCACGCCGACCTTTACGAATATTGATGTCTTGAGAATAAGGGCAACTTCTGTAAATTAGCCGAAAAGATACTAAAACGCAAATTTATAGAAGTTGCCTCTAAATAGATTTGCCTCTATTCTGCCCTCTTTCGTATTGATTATTCCAACGTTTTTCATAAATTTGCAGACATTTGAGAATGGTTTTATTCAATAATAAAAAAACGAAGCACACATGAGTTTTTCCAATAAAAAATTGTCTTATTCAGAGAAAAAAAGCATCGGCACAGACTTCACGTACCTTTGCATATCATTTTTCGGGTCTTGCCTGATAATATATTGCCTATTCGATTATCTTTATATCCCGGCTATAAAATACTTGAATGGCGGCGCAAACGCAACATTTTTAAATGTTCTGGCGACATATGTATTCACACTTTTTTTCTGGTCCGCCGCTATGCACCTTGCAATAGCCCCATTCCTCTCCATTTATGAATTTGTCACTCAAAAGAAGCACAAAAAGAAAATTCTAAAAATAGACGAAAACAGCTTTTACATCAAAGAGCCGACAAGAGAGCTAAGCCTGTCATGGAAAGAGCTGGAACGCATAGAAATACACGAGAACAAAGGTAAAAGAACCCTTTATCTGACAAGACGATTTGTGAACGAAGAGTTTCATTTTGACATAACAGACTTAAAGTTCGACGAGGCAAAACTGAAACAGCTCATTGCCGCATACTCCACGATGGAGAACCTCAGACGCACAAGCACAGAGCCTGTCAAAGACACCGTTTACGACGAGTCTGGCTCCGGCATATACAAATTCTCTCCGCTGCCATACAAAACAAAACCATTTTGCAACTACTTGATAATTGTCTCTGTATGCTTCGGAGTGGTTTCAATGCTCGAAAACAGCACAACCTGGCTAAGTTCCTCAGTCTTAAGCCTTGCGGGGGCGGCCGTAGCCTTTTTTCTCGGCCAGTCCACAAACTCTTCTGCTAAGATGTCGCACTTAAACATGTCCGACAAGGGCATTTACTTCTTTGATGCAAAGAAGAACTCCGCCTTTTACGCAGACTGGTACAACATAGACTCTATGGATTTTTCTCCGCGTCCGGATTTCCGCTTCTTTTCGTCGCTGGCTCCGTTCCTTGGTCTGTACTCTATTTGCACCTTAGCATGGTTTTTACTGACAAAACTCGCAATCTTCGAACTGTCTTTCGAGTCTGTCTCTATATTGGCGCTACTTGCATATTCGTTCCTCTTAGCAATACGCACTCACCAGAGAAGAGACGTTCCGCCTGCCAAGCTTATCGTCTATCAAAAAAAGAAAGGCACAAACTTGATAGACCTAAGCAACTTTGACGATTTCAACTATTTCACATTTGCAAAAGAGGTTAACAGACGTGCCCGCAAAGAAATATTCTCCACATCTAAGTCATTTTGCAAAAGATGGACTTCGATGAGAAGCTTGCATGTAGTGATAAGCATGACATCTCCTTGCATTTTCTGCATCATAATATTTTGGGCCGACAATTTGATTCAAAATTTCGCGAACTGGATACTTGACTGACAATCACCCAGAAAGTCATTCAAAACGCCGCAAAGTTATGACCAAAAGGAAGAAGCGTGGCAAAAAATGGCAATAATATGCTAAAAAACACACGATTCTTAAATTTTTTTATATATTTGCAAAACACATCTTATTTGGTATTATTATGGCAAAGAAACAGAACGTGGCGTTTAAGAGCATCGAAGAAGTTTCTGACTTATGGAAAGTTCTTACGCCGGACCAACTGAAATATCTGAAAAACAATTACGTCATTCAAAAATACAAGAAGAATGAAATTGTTTATTGCGAAGGAGAGACTCCGACGCACGTTTTGTGCATAGTCAGCGGCAAAGTTAAAATATTCAGGACTGGAGTCGGCGGCCGCAGCCAGATTGTCCGCATGGTCAAACCGTGCGAGATGTTCGCCTACCGCGCCATGTTTGCAAACGAAGACTTTGTGACTGGGGCATGCGCATTCGAGCCTACAGTAATCTACGCCATACCGAAAGATGTCATAAAAAAGCTAATCATGAGCAACAGCGACCTCGCATGGTATTTCATACAAGACTTGTCGATAGACTTGGGCATTGCGGACAAACGCGCCGTGAGCCTGACTCAGAAACACATACGCGGAAGGCTCGCAGAGTCGCTGATATTCCTTCGAGACAACTACGGTGTTGAAGAGGACGGCGCCACAATCAGCATCTACCTCTCGCGCGAAGACCTTGCAAACTTGTCCAACATGACCACATCGAACGCAATACGCACGCTCTCCACTTTCGCCAACGAAAAGATTATAGCGATGGACGGACGCAAAATTAAGATAATAGACGAAGACCAGCTCAGAAAAATCAGCAAGATAGGCTAGGCTTATGCTGAGCGAAACTGGTGTTCAAACCGCATACTTTCTTGTCGAAACTGACCGCTTATCAAATATCGGTCAGTTTTGTTTTTTCTATGCAATTCAGAATACACATTGGAACTATATAATCCATTCCGTCTATCTGCCCTAAGCCGCACCATCTCCCCTTGCTAATATCATCTGCCGACGCAAAAAACTTTCAAGATTATCCCGACCAGATTGAAAACAGCATCAAAATTGGCAAAGAAAAAAACGATTGCGAAATAAAGAAAGAGAATTTTTTCAACGAACAGAATTTTTTTCACCATAAAAACACGCCTTTTATCGCTCAAAAAGGCTCTTTTTGAAACAAAACAAAATCACCTGTATGAAAATCCATTCAGATCAAAAAATCCCCATTTCATCGAAAAAAAACGGCTTTTTTTGAATCAAAATTCACAATTGAGCAACCTAAATCACAAGCAAGAAAAACAGCCTGCCCGAAATGTCATACTCTTTGACTGATTTTTATATTGTACCGAAACATCATTCCACATAAATTTGCAACAGTTCATTAGGCTAAACGTAAATCTAAGGCTATTTAAAGTCAAAGTCTAAGTTTCCTGAGAACGAATTACAAAACACATATATCAAAATTACAAGTTACACAGAGACGAGCCGAAAAAAAACGGCGGTTCTCATTAAATGAAAAACACATGAGAAGAACTTTTACAACATTAGCAGCCATAGCGCTATCTATGATGGCGTTCGCTCAAAACAGCGACGTTCCGCTGGTTTATGATGTGGAAAACACTGGTGCAGACTGTCCAGACCCTGTGCTTCCTTCCGCTAATCAGTGTAAATCAGTATCGAAACTTCCGGATCCTTTTGAATGGTCGGACGGAAGCGGTCGCATAGAGACACTTGCAGACTGGACATGCAGACGTAACGAAATTAAAAGAGAAATTGAACATTATGAGATAGGCGAAAAGCCAACATTTGAAAAATTGGAAGCTAAGTATTCGGGAGGTACGCTCACTGTAACCATATCTGACGGAGGTCGCACGTTGGTATTGACCAGCAAAGTTGTGGTGCCGTCAGGTAGCGGACCTCATCCGGTTGTCATTGGTATGGACGGCAACACAGGAAGCATGGGTTCAAGCTATTTTTCAAAGTGCATACAGATTCCGTTCACGCACTCTCAGATTGCAGAGTACAACAGCGGATTCGGTGGTGCCGGGAAAAGCAAAAACGACCCGTTCTTCAAGTTGTACCCTAACGACTTTCACAAAGGAGACTATTGCGCATGGTCTTGGGGTATCAGCCGTATAATAGACGGGCTTGAAATAGTAAAAGACCAGTTAAACGCAA
Source organism: Paludibacteraceae bacterium (assembly GCA_017632345.1). Taxonomy (GTDB): domain Bacteria; phylum Bacteroidota; class Bacteroidia; order Bacteroidales; family Paludibacteraceae; genus RGIG9379. The sequence continues at coordinate 21,400 of JAGBRL010000047.1, read as the reverse complement.
ACCTTTCGCGCATTGCAGTGACAGGCTGCTCTTACGCAGGGAAAATGGCTCTTTACGCAGGCGCGTTTGACGAACGTATCGCTTTGACAATCGCACAGGAATCTGGCGGCGGGGGTATCAACTCTTGGCGCGTGAGCGAAAAGATAGGTTCTAGTGTAGAAGGTATTTCAAACACTAACTACGACTGGTTCATGAGCAGTTTCAAAACTAACTTCAACGGTCAGACTGCAAAGATTCCTTATGACCATCATGAACTTATCGCGATGATTGCTCCGCGCGCGTTCCTTGCGTTCGGTAACAAAGGTTACGAATGGCTTGGCGACGAGTCTGGATACATCTCTTGCCAGGCTGCATTTGAAGTGTGGAAGGCCATGGGCATAGAAGACCGTTTCGGATATGTATTTGACTCTGGTCACGAACACTGTCAGGCTTCGGCAGCGCAGAACAACGCAGCAGACAAGTTCATAAAGAAGTTCCTTTATGGCGACGAGTCGCAGGACACTAACATCCGCACTAGCATCATCAACACTGATTATGCAAGCTGGAAAAGCGACTGGGACGATTACGAGCTGTCTATTGAGGTTGCAGACCTCTCGGCTAAAATCTCCTCGCCTGCAAAAGACTCAAAGGTGTATTCTGACATCCCTTTGAACATAACAGCCTCTGTAAAGGCTAAGAACGGCGTTGCAAACGTGGCTATGTACATGGACGGCGATTTGCTTGCGGACAATCTTGCAGAGCCGTATTCGTTCGAGATTGAAACTCCAGAAGTAGGCGAACACGTTGTGTACGTGTCGGTGACAGACAATAACGGAGAAGTTCTGAACTCTGCAGAAGTGACATTCACTGTTGTTGAACGCAAGGTGTTCAAGATGGCTCAGAACACTATTCTGAAAATCGAGGCGGAAGAGATGCCAGAACGCGACGGCCAGTATGTGGCCGAATATGACGAATTATTCGATGGAATGGCATATTTTGCTAACAATGACCTGACTCAGGCTCCTGTATATCTGGCTCCTGAAAATGGTGAGTTCGTAGTTGACTTGTTCGGCTGCGCAGACGACAAAACAGATGCTAACCTCTCTTTGTACATCGACGACAAGAAGGTTGCTACATATACTTGGGGAAATAACACCCCTTCGCTACTCTCTAAAAAGATAGAGATAACAGGCAAAAACCCTCATACCGTCAAACTTGTGATGGAGACAGACAACGGCCAAAGCGACGCGTTTGTTGACTATATGACATTTATGGAAGAGGGGGCTGACATAACAACAGATATTGCGAATGTAAAACGCGGCAAGATTTCGTTCTTCCCGAATCCGGCAGAAGACGAAATCTCCATCCAGGGCAATGTGTCTCGTGTTGAGATTTACAATGTAACTGGAGAACTAATGCTCAAGTCATCAGATGAGACCGTCAAGCTGGACAAACTCGAAGCTGGATTGTACACAATCATGCTTTACACAAACAGCGACGTGATCATTGACAAACTGATAAAGAAATAGTCTGTAATTTTGAAGTCTTCGGAGATTGTTTCAAAGTTTTAAGTTCATGGTTCAATAACAATCTAATTTCTTATCTACGTATAATTAAATTCCCCAGAAACAGTCTTCGGAGAAATTTAAGTTCCGGCCGACGAGATGTCGGTCGGGGCTTGTTTTCAAAGACAGACAAGACTCCCACAAAAGATGCTTTCCTCATATTTTTTTCATTGAGAATATGGCTCATTTGGCTGAAAAAAAGTTATGCATGACGGCCTCTTTTTGTAAATTAGTAACATAAAGTTTAATCTTTAAAATCGGTATCGTTATGATAAACACAAACACTCTGATAACGGTGGCTGCCGCTATACTTTGCCCTCTCGGCGTATATGCAAAAGACGCTCTAAGCCTGGTTGTGGACAAGGGTTACAGCAGCGTGCATTTCTCGCTCACAGAAACTCCAAAGGTCATCAATCTAGGTTCTAAAATACAGGTCGTGTCTGAGTCTTCAGCTAGTCTTTTCGACTTTGGCGAGATTGACCGATTCTACTACTCTGACGAAATGACAAGCAATCCAAACAGCAGCGCAAACAGCAGCTCGGTTTCTGTATATCCGAACCCTTGCACCGACTACATTATCGTGACTTGCCGCAACGAAAACGCGTCTATTTCGGTTACTGACATCTCCGGCAAAACAATAACTATGCAGCAGTCCTCAGACGGAATGCAGCACAAACTCAATCTAAGTAACTTGCCAGTTGGCTCTTATATACTGAACATAGACGGCGAGTCTGTGAAATTTATTAAAAACTAATTAATGTTCTTTATATGAAAAAGTTTCTTTTGACCATATCAGTCTCTTTAAGTTTCGGTATCGTTTCGGCCGCTTCGTTCTACGACTCTGTAAAGATTGTCAAGTCGGACGGCACCTCTTTTTCGTGTCCGGCTGCTTTGATGGACTCCATTGTTAGCGACCAAAAGCTACAAAACGTCTTTCTGAGCATTCCCAGAAGCGAAATTAAAGAAATTGTCACACCCGACGCAGTACCAGCTGAATCTGTAAATCTGTCTGCTGACGGAAAGAAAAACTATTTCAACACATTGAGAGCGGTATCGTTCAAAGACAAAAACGGGACCGTGCTATCTGCCAGATTCGGCGACGACAACTCGGCCTCTATAGTGCTGCCGCCTTTTGCAAAATATGCCGATTTCACCGCATCTTTTGACACTGACGGCTCTTATATTTATGTCAACGGGACTCAGGCTCAAAACGGGTCGGGACAGACTATTCCTATGTCATCAGAAATTAAAATAGTATCTTTTTCTGGAGAGGTGCAAACTTATAATATAACAGTTTCATATTCTAAATACCCTGTAGTTTCCGTTACATCCCCAGAAAATGTATCGGAAATCACCTCAGATTGGAGCGAAGGATTCGTCCTTCGCACCTCCAATCCTGACGGCACAGTCACTGCCGAAAATACCGTGGAGTTCCGCGGACGAGGCGGCAGCTTCTCCAGCTCCGGAAGCGACAAATATGCCTACGGAATAAAATTTGACAAAAAAAGCAGACCGCTCAACATGACAAAGGGAAAACGATGGATACTGCTGCCTTGCAAAGCGGACAAAACTTTATTGCGCTCAGGCTTGGCCTTTGACATCTACAAGAAATACCTCGGCTCTTGCTGGACTCCGTCCTCTTCGCCTTGCGAACTGGTTATTGACGGCGGTTATAAAGGCACATATTTACTGACCGAACAGGTCAGAATTACCGACGAGCGCATTCCCGAAGGCATCATACTCTCTGTCGAGAATGAAAAGGACGATGACGACGACGCTTTCAGAAGCAAACAGAGCAAATCTCTTTTTGTTTTCCAGGATCCCGACGCCGGCTCTATCGGCACAAGGTTAATAAGGACTCAGGCCCTTATCGACGAGTTCGAAGCGCTGCTCTTCTCTTCTAACTCCGCCGACAAAGACAAAGCGATGAAAATGATAGACGCTAACAGTTTTGCAGACTGGATCGTGATTAACGAGATTGCAAAAAACAGCAACGCTTTTCTTAAGGATTGCTACCTGAACATATCGCCAGACAATCTGATTAAGATGGGTCCGATATGGGATATGAGCGACTTCTTTGGAAACTCAACATCTGAAAGCACTGACGATTTTGTTGCTAAAAACACAGCATGGGCTGCAGAACTCATTAAAGACGCCAGCTTTGCCAAACTTGTTTACGACCGATTTGAAAAGGTGTATTCAAGCAAGTCTGAAATACTCAGCCTGATAGACCAGCAAGCCGCTAACTTTGAAGTTTCGGCCAAGGGTAACGAACAGGCGCAAAACTCTTTTGGTCTTGCTGACGCAGAGGGCGAACGGTTCGCCAACGAGTACGCTGCTGAAATTAAACGGCTCAAGATTTGGTTAGAAAAACGCCTCGAATGGCTGCACAAATCTTTAAAACCGTAATTTTTAAATTTGTCAAATCTAAAATCAGATCATAATGAAAAACGCAATACTTACAATATTTACAACTCTGCTCTTCGCCTCCTTTAACTCTCACGCGCAGGAGGTCGAAGTGAGAACTAACAGCGGAAAATCTTTCTCTTTTCCGGACAATCAGTTCGTGAAAGATTCTGCAAACTTTTTAAAGTTCAGCGTTAAAAACAATGTTTCTGACGTGACGGAATTTTTCTTCTCCAAAGCAAAAGACATCGTATCGTCTGACGCGGTGACTGACGGCAACAAAATCAGGAGCGTCTATTTCCTTAAAGAGCACAATCCTCAGCTGCTTAACGACGTGACTGCAGAATTTGACGAGGCAAACAAGGTGTTTTACGCTGTAGTGCCTTATCTGTCTGAAACTGAAATCGCCACTCTCAAACCGGTCGTTGACGCAGATGGAGCAGTATATTGTCACGGATATGGCTCGGACTCTGACAGCTATACTCTTCTGGAACGCGGCAAAGGTGCTGTCCTATCGGCTTCGGACAACAAGGATTTCCTCTCTGCTGACCTTCTTTGTGTTGACAAGGAAAAGAACGGAGCTCGTTATTCTGTGTTTGTGCGCAACAATATGCTGCCGTGCATACGCATCGAGAGCGAAGGCTCTGTCGGCTCCTCATGGAACGAAAACTGCTATGTCTTTTTTGACTCTAAAGCGGCTGTCGAAGGTTCTGTCAGAACTAAAGGCAAAGCCGGAAATTACAAATTGAAGTTGTCTAAAAAAGGCGGATTGAACTCTCTTCCTGAAAGCAAACGATGGATTTTGTATCCGTTGGACGAAAGCATTAACTTTAACGGATTTACTCAGGCCTTGTCCCGCTCGTTTATCGATTATACCTGGAATCCGTCAGCAACGCCTGTGGAACTAATCGTTAACGGAGAACATAAAGGTCTCTTCCTATTGTCTGAAGAGATTCGCGCCAGCAACGACAAAGTTTCCGACGGTATTGTTTTTGAACTGACAGACAAAGCTGACTCTGACGAGACTTATCTTGTCTCCGACTTCAGCAAAACGACTTGCAAAGTGGTTGACCCTGACCTTGAGTCTGACGATGCAAAATTTATTAAAGCCAAGTCGCTTTTCAACAATTTTGAAAAAGCAGTTTTAGAGCAAGATGCTTCTTCTGCTAATCTCAGCCAGTTCATCGACTTGAAAAGTTTTGCGGATTGGTACATTCTTATGGAAGTGGCCAAAGTGCCTCTCAATAAATTTGAAGACAACTGCTTCGTCGTGTTTACAGACAACGGAACGTTGCGCATGGGGCCTGTCGATTTTCAGTCTAACGCCTTTGCTGATGGCGACTACACAGGATACTGCACAAGGAAAAACGTTTGGTTCAAAGCTCTCTTCAACAACTCTGAGTTTGTTCAAACTGTGCTGAACCGTCTGGACGACTTGTCTGGCTTCAACGTGAATGATTTTGTGTCTGGCTTGAGATACAGATTACCTCAACAGTTCGACTCTTATGCTGAATGGGGCGGCTCTTCAATGAACAGCGCTATCTCAAAACTAAGCAGTGACAAGGAGAATTGGATTGAAAACAGAGTCGATTGGCTGAAGTCTGCTGTCAAGTCTGAACTTGACTTATTGAAGAATATGAACCCATCTTCGCAAAACGCAATATCAGAGTTCAGTCTTAAGGCCAATTTGAACTCTGACGCCTTGCTTAGCGACTACACTGCAAAGATAGAGGGCGACAGCATCAAGGTTTATGTGCCTTATTTGGTGAATTTTGAGCTTATGCCTACATTCTCCACTTCTGGCTCGGAAGTCTATGCAGACGGTATGAAAATATCCAGCAATGTTTCTAAAGTTGATTTCAGCAAGCCAGTCAGCCTTGTTGTGAAAGCGCAAAACGGCAGCGCCCGCAAGTATGTAGTAAAGGTGGTGAACAGCGGCATTCCGGTTATTTTTATCGACACAGAAAACAACGCCGCAATAAACAGCAAAACTGTCTGGATTGAAAACAGCTCCATGAGGGTTTACAGAGAAGATGGCTCGCTGGACTACGACTCTGGCGACCAGAAGATGAATATTCGCGGACGAGGCAACTCTACATGGGACGCGTCTCAGAAAAAGCCTTACGCTATAAAGCTGAACGAGAAGGCTGAAATACTCGGCCTGCTCGAAGACAAGCGCTGGGTGCTGCTCGCTAATCATTATGACCGTTCGTTTATTCGCGCCGGCCTGGCTTCTTGGCTTGCCAAAAGGCTTACTAATCAGGACTGGTCGCCAAGCGGATTTTCCACCGAAGTGGTGCTGAACGGAAAGCATGTGGGAAATTATTTCTTCTGCGAACAAGTTAAGATTTCGGAAGATAGGGTGAATGCGGAATATCTGCTTGAGGTGGACACTAAGGCGAAGACAACAATGACTTCCGGCGACGATATCAGCTTCACTACTAAAACCACGTCTAATTTGTTTAACATAAAGGACCCTGACGTTGCAACCGGCGATGCAAACTACACGTATGTGGAGAATTATATCAATAATGTTGAAAGCATTTTGTACGATGATTCTAAGTTCTTGGACCCTAACGAAGGTTACAAGAAATATTGTGACTTGGAAAGTTTTGTGGACTGGTCGCTAATTAAGGAGCTGAGCAAAGACTACGACGGCAACTTCTTCACCAGCTGCCACATGAATTTGACCGACGGTGTGCTGAAGATGGGACCACTTTGGGACTTCGACCTCGCATTCTGCAATAATCCGTTCGCTGAAATGTTTGGCGGCGGTGGGTTCGGCGGATTCGGTGGGTTCGGCGGTTTTGGCGGAGGTGGCAACGGAGCTACTACCGACTATGCGTACTACAACGAACCGGAAGGTTTCCACGTGCTTGAGGCCGACTGGCTGAAGAGAATGATGCTCGACCCTGAGTTTAAGGCGCTTATGCTGAAGAAAATCAATCATCTGATTGAACATGAGGCTGAAATCATGCAATACATAGACGAACAGGCTGCTCTTAACATCAACTCTTTTGTTGTTAACGAAACTATGTGGAAGACGCTCGGCCAAAGCTCGTTCGGATGGGGCGGCTCTAATTGGAATTACGACGAAGCTTCGCTTTTAACTCATTATAGAGAAGATATCGCAAAGATGAAAAAGTTCATCAGCGACCGTCTGAGGTGGATGCAAACTCAGTTCTAAAAAGCTGACGGCTAGTGAGAATATAATCTCCAAAAATCATTTTATAAATCTTTTCAAGAACCTTCCGTTTCGTACTTTGAATCGGAAGGTTCTTTTTTGTTCTAAAACTTGCCCGCCTAATTCTTTTTATTTTTAAAACTTTTTACATATATTTGCTTTCGGATTGAAACCAAAATCAACGCAGCACTCTTGATTATCGGTCTAGCTTGGATAATCAAGGATAGTAGAGCTTGGTTTTCATGCAGAATCTAATACTAAAATTTCACTATTATGGTTGATATCAAAATAGCGTCCACGGACAATATTCCTCAGATTCAAAGTGTCGCGTCAAACACTTGGTGGGCCACTTACCGGGATATACTGTCGCCGGAGCAGCTTGATTACATGTACGACATGATGTACTCTACAGAATCTCTTACCGAGCAGATGACGGTGGACATGCACACTTTCTATATTGCGTATTTCGACGGACAGCCTTGCGGATATGTGTCTATGGTAAAAGAGCAGGACAATCACTTTCACCTGCAGAAAATTTATGTTGACCCCGAATTTCAAGGCAAGGGCATTGGCCGAAAGCTTATCGAAAGAGCTTTTCAGCACGCCAAGGAAAACACCCCCCTTAACGAAGAGTGCGTTGTGGAGCTGAACGTCAACCGCAAAAACCACTCCCTGCACTTCTACGAAAAGATGGGCATGAAGATAGACCGTCAGGGCGACTTTCCCATCGGCAACGGCTTTTTCATGTGCGACTACATCATGAGAATTTCTTTATAAGACGTAAACTAATTTTCTTCTGATTATATTTTTTGAGCAAAAAAGAGGCCTGCATAAAAAGATGAAGTGAATCCCAAAAGTTTTTTTGTCCAACTTTTGGGGCTCACTTCAAGATGCAGGCTTTGTTATTTCGGCAACTTGCAAAGACTCCTCTAGCTCCAACCATCCCTTGAACAATTTTCACAAAAGACAAAGCGTCCTTCCAAATCTGCTCGACCTAATTTATAAAAAATACCTTTAATGTCTCGCCTTCAGCTCCCTTGCAAGGTCCTCGATACGGATACCTTTATATGTAAGAAGCACAATAAGGTGATAGATCATGTCTGAGCACTCATAAATAAACTGGTCCTTAGAACCGTTTGTAGCCTCAACAATGGCCTCAATCATCTCCTCCCCTACTTTCTGGCACATTTTGTTAACACCCTTCTTAAACAATTTAGTGGTGTAAGAGCCTTCGGGCAACTCTTTATATCGTTTCTCTATAAAATCCTGCAGTTCTGACAAAAAAGCCAAATCCTCTATATTCTTGTCGCCAAGAAACGTATCCGCGCCAGTTGTCGAGCCTTCCGGTTCCGCCATTATAAGCACAGACTTCCCGTCTTCGCTGAATATAAGCGAATCCAGACGAAGAGGCTTGTCGTACTCTCCGCCCACAACAACATACGGCTCGCCCTTCTCTGCATCGAAAAGGAAAACTTGACCGTCCTTGTCCATACGCTCCATCGCAACATCATCAACAAAACCCATACGAAGAACCTTTTTCGTCCTTTTGTCTTGCACCGTGGCCAATTTCAAGCCTGCCAGATTTAATGAATTTGCATCCATACTAAGAAGCTGTTTTTAATTTTTAGTTAATATTCACGAAGCGTCCTGTCTTTTTGGCTTTCTGACAAGACAACAGATGCGTCGTCCTTTCAGTTTTCGCCTCTACTAATTTCGGTTAACTGCCCAAATCATCAAACTCTTTCCCAAAAAGAGTCAAAAAAGAACCAAAACAGCCTCATTTTGCTATTTTTTTTGCAAATATACAAAATATGTTGTAAAACATACAACCTTTTGCCACGCTTTTATTAATCGGGGCTGAAGGTTAAAAAAATTGTTAATAACCTGTTAATTACTTGTGAATTTTCTTGTTAAAATTTTGTTTATAAGAATTTAATTTATACATTTGTGTATCTATTATTTATCTATTTATCAACGAAACAGTAAAATTATGAGAAAAAACTTATTTCTATTTTGTGCATCTGGCACATTTGCTTTATTTGCTATCACAGCTTGTGAAAAGAGTGAATATGACTTCGCAGTCGAAAATTCAGCTCAAGTAGAAAATGTATGCGTCGCTGACATCTGGGACAACATAGGTGGCGAGTATTCAGGCAACTTCACGTCGTCTGAAATCAGGAAGATTAGCGCCAACGTGACAGATCTCGGAGAACGCTCTATTGCGGTCGATTTCGGACTGGTCAAACTGAAAAACAGCTTGCCAAAGACAAACCTCAAGTTCGACACCGTTTTCGCTAAGAAACAGAGCGACGGAACTTACACTTTCTCAGGCGAAACAACTATCGTTATAAACGACTACATCGTGCCTGGCACAGTTTTTGAGTTTGAAGCCGCTCTGACCGGCCACTCTGACGCCAACGGCAAATTGTCGTTCGAGATTTATTCTCCTGAACATAGTTTATCCGCTTCTTTTATTGGCACTAAATAAAAAAATATATATCTTTGCGAGGGACTTTTCCAAGTCCCTCTTTTTTGTAGAACTAAATATTATAAAAATGAAGAAATTTTTTTATTACTTGGCAGCTTTTTCAGTATGCCTTTCCGCATTCACCTCTTGTGAAAAAGACGATGATGACAACGACGCTGAAAAGATTGCAAAGTTTGACGGCGAGTTGAAATCTTCTGTAATCAGCATGGACGGCGTTGCCGAGATTGAATACGAAGGAACATTCGCTGACATCAAAGTGCCTGCTCAGGGCATATCTGTTGAAGATGTCTATATTTCAATTTCTGGCGACACAATCTTCTACAGCGCCGAAAGCGTCGGTTTTGAGTCTAATGTCACTGACGACGCAACTGCTCGCATTTCTGGTTTTTCTGTCGGAAATTCATTCATCTCTTTGAAGTTCGACGTTTCTACAACTGTTGAAGGCAATAAATTAAACATGGTTTTCACATTTACAACAAAAGGAGAAAACAACTCTAACGACGATTCTAAAGAAAACGAAGAAACTGGAAACGACGAAAATACAGACGAGCTTAGCATCTTCGGAACTTACACTGGCTCTTATGTGTTTAACAACGACACTACAGAAAAAAGCATCAAAATATCTGAAGTTAATGCAGACTCAATATGTATTGACCTCGGCAAGATGAAGTTCTCAGATAAAATGCCTGTTGAACCAGAAATCAAATTTAACGCAGCTTACGCTAAAAAGGAAGACGGAACTTACGTAATAGAAAAGCAGACTGTTGTTTTAGATGAAGGCATGGGCATCACTGCAGACGTAGAAGGCTATCAGGATGGCAAATTCTTCAACGTAGCCTTGATTGCTAATGTTTTTAACAAATCGTACCCTATGAGCTACACTGGTTCTAAGTACTAATTTAAACAGGACAAAACAGAAAGGCAAGCCTGAAATTCTCGGACTTGCCTTTTTTTCAAGACTGTCCTCCTTATACATTCACATAATTTACTATAAACAAGCCAGTTAACCTGCAATCAAAACTTTCCCATCATCCTCGCTAAAAAAAATATCAAAAAAAATCCTTTTTTTATTTGCCATTTTAAAATCTTGATATAAATTTGCACCATCAAAATCAATAAAAATAAAAGGGTCATGAGACTGAACTTTTTTACATACTTTTATTTTTACTTTTACTTCTGCAGGTAAGAGCGGGTTTTGGTATTTAAAAAGTTAAAAATGTAATTAAATATTAAGTCCCGCAGAAATGTGGGACTTTTTTTGTTATTAACAAATAATATATACGGCAATGGTTAGATTAACAGCGGCATCGTTCCGATTTTACTTTTACTATTTTTTTTACTTTGTGAACATTCATAAGGTGAGATAACCTATTGCGTATATAAAAGAACTTAGGGTCTCACCATTTGGTGGGACTTTTTTTTTAGATTAAACAAAATTTAAAACATAAAAAAAATGAAAAAGGTTGCAATTCAAGGTATAGCAGGCTCATTCCACGACATAGCCGCTAAAGAGTTCTTCAAAGGCGAAGAGGTTGAAATCATTGCCTGCGAAACGTTCAAACAAGTGTTTGAAACAATGCGCTCAGACTCTTCTTTATTTGCCCTTGTTGCCATAGAAAACACAATCGCCGGCAGTTTGCTTGCGAACCATCACCTGCTGAAAGAGAGCGGGCTGAAAATCATCGGCGAGCAGAAACTGCGCATCTGCCACAACTTGGCGGCTCTTCCCGGACAAAGCCTTGCTGACATAAAGGAAGCCTATTCGCATCCAATCGCCCTGATGCAGTGCGGAGATTTTCTCCAGACAAACAAACACATCAAGGCTATAGAAAGCGACGACACCGCCTCGAGCGCAAAACGAGTTGCAGAAGAGGGCGTTAAAGGACACGCAGCCATATGCGGCGAACTTGCAGCCGAAATATACGGGCTTGAGATCATAGCCAAAGGCATCGAGACAAACAAACGGAACTTCACTCGTTTCTTGGCAATCACAGACTCTTGGAACGCGGACGATATCGTCCGAAATCAAAACGTGAACAAAGCCTCTTTGGTATTCACGCTCCCACACGAAGAAGGCTCGCTCGCGAAGGTCCTTTCAATCTTGTCTTACTACGACATGAACCTCACAAAAATACAGTCGCTCCCTATTGTCGGCCGCGAATGGGAATACCAGTTCTACACCGATTTGAAATTTGAAAATTATCTGAAGTACAAACAGGCGCTCGATGCAATCAGCCCTCTTACAAAAGACCTTCAGATATTGGGCGAATATTGCGAAAACATCTAATGGCAATTCATAATAACACAAAGAATAATAAATTAAATTTTACAATATGGAATTAGAAAAAATTACACTTCCAGGTTTGGAAGAAAAGAGACCGCTGGTAATCGCTGGCCCTTGCAGCGCAGAAACAGAAGAGCAAGTTATGGAGACAGCAAGACAGCTTGCAGCTCAAGGCGTTAAGATTTTCCGCGCAGGAGTTTGGAAACCGCGCACAAAGCCAGGAGGCTTCGAAGGTGTCGGAACAGAAGCTCTCGGCTGGCTGAAAAAAGTGAAACAAGAGACTGGCATGCATGTCTCCACCGAAGTTGCAACAGCCAAACACGTGCAGGAAGCCCTTAAATTCGGCATGGACCTGCTTTGGGTAGGAGCAAGAACAACGGCAAACCCTTTCGCTGTGCAGGAAATTGCAGACGCTCTTAAAGGTGTTGACATTCCTGTGCTTATCAAAAACCCAGTGAATCCAGACCTTGAACTTTGGATTGGAGCTATAGAACGCCTGCATAACGCAGGGCTTCGCAAGCTTGGCGTAATCCATAGAGGATTCAGCTCATACGACAAAAAATTGTACCGCAACCTTCCGCAGTGGCATATACCTATCGAACTGCACCGCCGCATTCCGAACTTGCCTATCATATGCGACCCTAGCCACATCGGCGGACGCCGCGACCTAATTGCACCTCTTTGCCAGCAGGCGATGGACCTTCAGTTCGACGGACTTATCATCGAGTCTCACAACAACCCGGACTTGGCTTGGAGCGACAAAGACCAGCAGATTACGCCGGACGTACTTTCTCTCATCCTCAACACATTGGTTATAAGAGAGATGAACCAGACTACGGAAAGCCTTGCGGCTCTGCGTAAACAGATTGACGAAATAGACATGAGTCTGACTGAACTTCTTGCTAAACGCATGCGCGTTGCTGGAGAAATTGGTCAGTACAAAAAAGAGCATGGCATGGCAATCCTTCAGGCTACCCGTTACGACGAAATTCTGTCCAAACGAATTGCGGAAGGAGAAATCATGGGTATGAGCGGCGAGTTTATGAAAACTATTCTCGAAGCCATCCATACCGAATCTGTCCGCAAACAGATGGAAATCATGAACAAATAACATTCAAACTCTTTAAGCCTCAACAGAATAGAAACTGATGTTTTTTTGTGCTTCATATTTTTTACGGAAAAAATAACTAAACACAAAGAGCGTCTGCGCTACAGGCTCAGGGCCATGCTCTGAGCCTGTTTTATTTTATCAAACTTCTATAAATTGTCCTGTCTTTATACTGCTTATACACAAAAAATAGTAAATTTGCGCATTAATACTATATTTAACAACTCTATATATGGAAAACAATTTGTTCTCTGCCCTTCCTTACAAGGTGGCAGACATATCTTTGGCCGATTTCGGACGCAAAGAGCTTGACATTGCAGAACATGAGATGCCGGGGCTTATGGCTATCCGCAAAAAATACGCTCCCAAAAAACCGCTTGCCGGCGTAAGAGTTAGCGGCAGTTTGCACATGACTATTCAGACTGCTGTCTTGATTGAGACTCTTAAAGAGCTTGGTGCAGACGTCCGTTGGGCAAGCTGCAACATATTCTCCACTCAAGATCACGCTGCTGCTGCAATCGCCAAAGGTGGCACTCCTGTGTTCGCATGGAAAGGAGAAAGTCTTGAAGAGTACTGGGACTGCACATACCGCGCTTTGACTTGGGACGACGGCAAGGGACCTCAGCTTATCGTTGACGACGGCGGCGATGCTACGTTGCTTATTCACAAAGGATACGAACTTGAAAACGGTTCTGACTGGGTGAACTCTGAAAGTTCTAGCCATGAAGAAGAGGTAATAAAGGCTCTCTTGAAGAAAGTTTACGAAAAGGACCCTCAACACTGGCACAAGGTTGTGGCTGAAGTGAAAGGTGTTTCCGAAGAGACTACCACCGGCGTACACCGTCTATACCAGAGATACGAAAGAGGCGAACTGCTCTTCCCTGCCATCAACGTGAACGACTCTGTGACAAAGAGCAAGTTCGACAATTTGTACGGCTGCCGCGAGTCGCTCGTGGACGGAATCAAACGTGCCACTGACGTGATGATAGCCGGAAAAATTGCCGTAGTATGCGGCTACGGAGATGTGGGCAAAGGTTGCGTTCAGGCTCTGAAAGGCTTAGGCGCTACAATATGGGTTACCGAAGTTGACCCTATATGCGCGCTTCAGGCGGCTATGGAAGGTTATCGTGTGGTGACTGTCGAAGAGACTTTAGGTTTGGCCGACATATATGTTACAACTACAGGAAACTGCAAAATTATCACTATCGAACATATGCAACAGATGAGAGACCAGGCTATCGTCTGCAACATCGGACACTTTGACAACGAAATCGAAGTGAGCAAACTTGAGGCGTTTCCTAACATCAAACGGACAAACATCAAGCCGCAGGTGGACAAATACACGTTCCCAAGCGGAAACTCAATATACCTGCTTGCCGAAGGCCGCCTTGTGAACTTGGGATGCGCTACCGGTCACCCTTCGTTCGTGATGAGCAACTCGTTCTCCAACCAGACCCTCGCTCAGATGGACTTGTGGGAAAATCGTGGCAAATACGAAAACAAGGTTTACACACTTCCGAAAAAACTTGACGAAGAGGTTGCCAGACTGCACCTGGAACGCATCGGCGCTCACCTCACAAAACTGACTCCGGAACAGGCAGACTACATCGGCGTGCCTGTTGACGGTCCGTTCAAATCTGAATTGTACAGATATTAATTTAAAGCAACTACTTCTATAAAAATCAGCTTGACCTAATTTATAGATGTTGCCTTTATCAAATTACACAAAAAGCAGCCGGAGACTATTCCGGTTGCTTTTGAATTTCTTAACAACACTATTTTTATGAGAAAAAACTTCGGATCTAAATCATGGCTCTTTCCTATGCCAGTCTTTATCGTTGCAGCATACGACGAGAACAGCAAGCCAAACTGCATGAACGCAGCTTGGGGAGGAATGTACACAGACAACACTGTCGGCGTTTGTATCGACATAAGCCATAAAACAACAAAAGACATACTGAAAAGCAAGGCCTTCACCATCAGCATGGCTACGGTGAATTATGTTGCCGCCTGCGATTATGTAGGCATAGTCTCCGGAAACAACGAGCCTGACAAGTTTGCAAAAGCAGGATTCTCTGCCACCATGTCCGAATTTGTCAACGCACCTGTCATCAAAGAGTTGCCGATGACAATAGAGTGCGAACTGCTCAGTTACGACGAAGAGAGCTGTTTCATGACAGGAAAGATTGCAAATATATCTGCAGATGAATCTGTGCTTGACGATAACGGTGAGATTGACTATAACAAACTGCAACCTGTCACATACGACCCCGTGAAGCGCAATTATGTCGCTTTGGGCGAGGTTGTCGGGAAGGCTTTCTGTGACGGAAAGAAACTTAAATCATAGCTCTCGGAATATTTATCCGCAAAAATATAAAACAGCAGAGCTTACATTTTAGGCAACTTCAAACAATTGTGTTAACTTTGTGCCATAGTAACACAACAAAACATATAACGTCATGTGCATACCCGGTACAGCGCTCAGTCGCTACATAAATTTTTATACTGATTTCGCCTTCAAGAAGTTTTTCGGCACTGAGGCGAACAAGGATTTGCTTATCAGTTTCTTAAATGCTCTGCTGAACTTTAAGGATGACAAAGAGATTGTTGACCTCACCTACTTCAACACAGAGCAATTGGGATACAGCAACAACGAAAGACGAGCTATTTACGATGTCTATTGCCAGACAAAAGGGGGCGAACGCTTCATTGTTGAAATGCAGAAAGCTAAGCAGGACAACTTTAGAGACAGAGCGCTTTACTACTCCTCCTTCGCCATTCAAGAGCAAGGACAAAAAGGTGCAAAGGAGAATATGTCATGGGACTACAAATTATCACCGGTTTACGTTGTGGGCATCCTCGATTTCAAGATGGACGACTCTCCGAAAAAATCAAACAACGTGATAACAAGAATCAAGTTGAAGGACGAAGATAACGAGGTATTTAATGAAAACCTGAATTTCATATTCATCGAAATGCCAAAGTTCAGAAAGGAAGAATCTGAATTAGAGACGATTATAGACAAATGGCTCTATGCCATCAAGAACCTATACCGTCTGCAAGACAAGCCTGCGGCTTTGACGGAAGGCATCTTCAACAAACTCTTCGAAGTAGCTGAAATCGCAGCTTTCTCAAAAAACGAGCGTTACGACTACGAAGAGAACCTGAAGAATTTTCTTGATTGGTTCAACATCATGAGAACTGCAAAAAATGAAGGGCTTGCGGAAGGCAGGGAAATTGGAATAGAAGCTGGCAGAATAGAGGGACGTGCGGAAGGACGTGCAGAGGGACGTGCAGAAGGACGTGCAGAAGGAGAACTTGCCATGCTGTCTAAACTTGTGCTTGCAAAGAAAAAGAAAGGGAATACAGTGACTGAAATTGCAGACATGCTGGAGATTGACATTAAGGTAGTTGAAGAGATTTTGAATGGCAAAAGTGTCATTTGAAATTCAACAGGCGGCATTTTGGTCAGTCCGCTTGCGTTAACAATTTTTTTTTGCAAAACTATTATTTCATATAGAATGCAAAACAAAACCAATACTTTTTATAACATCTAAAAAACAGTAAATTAAGGACTGAAAAGATAACACAAACTTATGAAACCATTTTTTTTCATTTCAATGTTTATCATATATGTTGCGGCAAACGGATATGTGCTGGCCCGTATCTTCAAAAATGTGCTGAACGGTTTTCCTATGCTTAAGGCAGCTTGCGCGTTGCTGTTCGGCATAATGATTTCATGCCTTGTCATTTTTTTCGCCATCAGAGGTATAGAGATGCCAATACAGCTACAAAAAATAATATATATCTGCGGAACATCATGGCTGATAGTCATTCTGTTCGCCTCAATAACCTTTGCTCTGTTTGACATCGCTAAATTGGTCATGCCATCTTTCAAATACGGCACACTCTGCGCCATCTGCCTCACAACCTTCATATTGGCGTTAGGCTACAAGAACTACCAAAAACCGGAGGTCTGCAGAATTGACATCCAAACAGAGAAGACGCTTAGTTCGCCGGTCAGGGTCGTCGCCGTGAGTGATGTGCATCTAGGCGTAGGCACAAACAAAGCCATCTTGAAAAAATATGTGAACATGATAAACGCAGAACAGCCCGACCTCATAATTATTGCAGGCGACCTTATCGACAACTCTGTCGATCCGCTTTTCAAACAAAATATGCAGGAGGAACTGTCTTGCCTGAAAGCCCCATTAGGCATATTTATGGCTCCGGGAAATCATGAGTACATAAGCAATATAGACAGTTGCAAAAAATTCACGGACCAGACTCCAATTAAAATGCTTAGAGACAGCATAGTTCGGCTCGACTGCAACATAAATATCATCTGCAGAGACGACAAGCACAACCGCAACAGGCAATCCTTGGAAGAGCTTGTGCAGTATGTCGACAAAGATGCCGTATCTATACTTTTGGACCATCAGCCATTTGACGTGGCTAAAAAAGACTCTTTAGGCATTGACATTCAGTTTAGCGGACATACTCACCGCGGACAAGTTTGGCCAATCAGCCTGATTACAGACGCTTTGTTTGAACAAAGTCACGGATACCGCAAGTGGAAAAACTCGCACGTTTACGTGTCTTCCGGCTTATCTATATGGGGCGCGCCGTTCCGTATAGGCACAAACTCAGACATGGCTGTATTCACCATATCAGGGAAATAACGCCCTTATCTTCAATACGATTTCGGGTGCGATTTATGCAAAAAGTGCAACTTTCGCCCTTAATGTTTTGATTTTACAATTTTTTTGCGCTACATTTAGGCAATCGCACTAAGACGAAGACAAGGAGGGCTTATGAACACAATTCTGATAAAAAAAATAAAGCTGAACAACAGCGACAAAGATATACTCATCTCCGGCAATCGATTTGAACGCATAGCTGACGAGATAAGCATAGCTGCAGATATAGAGATAGACGGCTCTGGAATGGCTATCATTCCACCATTTTATAACGGGCACTGCCACTCTGCCATGACTCTTTTGCGCGGATATGCAGACGACATGCTTCTTGACAAATGGCTTAACGAATACATCTGGCCATTCGAAGCCAAAATGTCCGCAGCTGACATATATGCAGGCTCTCGTCTGGCAATATTGGAGATGATAAAGTCCGGAACTGTTTTTTTCTGCGACATGTATTGGGACGAAGAACAGACAATCCGGGCCGCAGAGGAGATGGGTGTCAGAGCCTCCATCGGCGTGTCTATGATGGACAGGCTCGACCATAAAACATTAAAACGGAACTTCGAGTTTCTTGCAGAGGAGCACAACTACTCGTCGCGCATATCCCTGAACGTCGCTCCGCACGCCATTTATACGGTTGGCAAAGAATTGCTTTGCAAGTGCCGCGATGCTGCGGAAAAAAACAACCTGACACTCAGCATGCACCTCGCAGAAACGCAAAAAGAGATAGACGACTGCCTTGCAGAAAACAACACTACGCCAGTTCGCTATCTTGAGAAACTTGGATTGCTCGGCGAGAACTCCGTGTTTGCTCACGTTGTACATGTTGACGAAGGCGAGGCTGAAATTCTCGCCAAAACCAAATCTGTCATTGTGCATAATCCTGCATCAAATATGAAACTGTCCAGCGGAGTCCTGAAAATGTCTCTGCTGCAAGAAAAAGGGTGTCGCGTCATGTTGGGCACAGACGGGACATCTTCCAATAACAATCTTTGCATGCTCGACGAGATGAAACTGGCGGCTCTGCTTGCCAAAGTCTCTGACCGTCCGGATCTGGCCACTGCCGACGAAATATTCGAAATGGCCACAGCCAAAGGCGCCGCTTATTTCAACATCAACGCAGGAAAGATTGAAGAAGGAAAACTTGCTGACGCCCTCTTAATCAATTTGAAAAACGAAAGGCTCGTGCCTAATTACAATCTTATTTCTAACCTTGTCTATTCTGCCGACTGCAGCTGTATCGACACAGTTATATGCAACGGCCAGATTATCATGCAAAATCACAAAGTCAAGGGCGAAGGTGAGATTATTGATGAAGCTATAAAAGTTTGCGAAAAACTCACAAAGGCTTAAAGTGCTATAGAGCTGCCGAAATAAAAAACGGCAAAAAAAAGTCAAGCTATCTCCGTAATTTTTTATGTGAAATAGCTTGACTTTTTTTACAAAAGCTGAGAGTTGCCAGCACAATTTAAAGCCAGCCTTCCTTTCTGTACCACTCTATGCATTCTTCCAACCCCTTATCCAACGGATAATCAGCCTTAAAGCCCAAATCCTTTTTAAGAGGCTCAATGTCGCACTTCCAGTTTCGTGCAGAAAGTATATTGTACTTATCCTTGTTCAGCGTAGGTGTGACACCAAACCAGCCGCAAACCGTATCAAGCGTATAAGCGATAGCCTTTACCAAGAAGCACGGCACACGCACAGGCACAGCCCAAGCCACACCTAACTTTTTCATTGACAATTTTGTGTAATCATCAGAGTTCCACACATCGCCATCTGCCACGAAATACTCTTTGCCTATCGCCTTTTTATCCACACTCAAAAAGATTGCCTTAACCAAATCCTTCACATAAATAAATGTGATGAACTGAGGCTCAAACCCGATAGCCGGATTCAGATGCCTTGACAAAGTCTGAAGCATCACAAAATAGTCCTTTTCTCTAGGTCCGTAAACACCTGTTGGACGCAAAATTGTATAAGGGAAATTCTGCAAAGAGCGCAGATAACGCTCTGTCTTCAACTTGCTGAAACCATAAGCCGTATCAGGCTTAGGCTCGTCGTCAAGTTTCAGTTCCGCAAGAGACACAGGGTCTCCAGGTCCGAAAGCCGACAAACTGCTCATATAAACAAAATGTTCAGGCTCCATATCAGCCTCCATTAATGCCTCTATAAAATTTTTAGTGTATTCAAAATTAACCCTGTCAAAATCAGAGATATGCTTACACTTTGTCAAGCCCATGTTATGAATAATAACATCCCATTTGCCAAATTTTTCCTTATGCTCTCTCAACAAAGCCACTGCCTCGTCTCGCTTAGAATAAGGGATATCTATAAAATTCAAGTTCGAAAACGGCAAATACTTCTTGCTGCTCGACGCTCGCAGCCCCGCCCACACTTCGCCTCTGTTCAAAGCCTCTTCCACAATAAAGCTGCCAATAAAACCCGACGCTCCTGTAACCAATATTTTCATAAAGTAATATATTTCAAAATTTAAATATCAATAATTATATCACCGCCTCATAAATTCTCTTTCCGTCATGCTCAACCCACTCTGGCTCTTCCTGAACGGTCTTGTTTTTCAGGAAAGAGAAGGTGACCAAGTAGCCTTCGTTAAGACCTCGTGTTTTAAGGTATTCCGCAAGCTGCACCTTGCCTTCGACCTCGTATTTCTCGCCTCGCCAGATTTTCAGTTCGATAACGAACTCTTCTCCGCCGAAACTTACCACCAAGTCCATTCGCCCGCCGTCGCGTGTCTCCGGCTCCACGTAATAAAAGCCTGAGCCGTTGACAATAGGTTTGAGGAAACAGAGGAACAATAGTCTGCCTTGACGTTCCAGAAACTCGTCGTCCGCCTTGCGGCGTTCATTGCGCATTAGTTCCTGAAAACGCGCTATCACCAAAGGCATGTTAAGTCTGCCGTTGTTCACATAAATAGAGCGGTCGCCCGAAAAATCTGCGTTACCTTTCAGCGACTCTTTCGCTACGAAATAGTTGTAAAGTTTCTGCTCAAAAACAAGGTTGTGAACCGTTATATGACCATGAGCGTCCTCCTTTACCGCGCTGAAAGTCAGGGCGAGGTCGATGGCCGGAACATTTGGCTCATAAACGATTTCCTTGTCGTGAAGAAGCACGTCCGTCATCAACTTTTCAAAATCAGGGTATGTCTCAACGTTTTTAGTCAAGTCGCCGAGAAGCGTGTTCTCCCTGTCCTTTATCAATATCTTTATAGCGTCCTGAATACCCTTTTCGCTCCAGTCTTTTTCCAGTTCTTTATCTATTATGTAGCAAATACAACTCACAAGATACGGATAGCCGCTTGTGTATTTGTATATTTCGTTAGCGATGAACGCCTTATCCATACCTGTATGATAATCAGCCTCGTACTCGTCGAGCATGGTGATGATTTCGTTAGGGTGAAAGGTCATATCCACGTTAAATTTCGCTGCGATGTTCCAAGGCGAGTTGTACTTGCGTTCCTCGTCGGGACGAAGCTTTATTTTGAGGTTCTTCACGTCGTAAACGCCTGCGAGGACGACGCTGTGGAAGGTGGAACGCATATCGCCGGTTTCATTACGCATCAGATAAAGGTTGCGAAGCGTCCCAAGAAAGTGGAGGAATAGTTGATTATCCAGACTTTTATCTACTTCATCTATAAACAGCACTATTTTTTTGTCACATTTGTA
>JAGBRL010000046.1 GCA_017632345.1 Paludibacteraceae bacterium | reverse complement strand
TGTTACGACGATGGAAGAGTGGGCTTTTGCAGGATGTAACTGTCTAACCAGCTTCACCATCCCGAACAGTGTTACGAGCATTGAAGAGTCTGCTTTTTCTCTTTGCAAAGGTTTAACCAGCGTCACCATCCCAAACAGTGTCACGACGATTGGCAAGTCTGCTTTTGCAAATTGCAACGGTCTAACCAGCGTCACCCTCCCCAACAGTGTTACAAAGATTGGCGAGGAGGCTTTTAAGTTTTGCACCGGTCTAACCAGTGTCACCATCCCCAACAGTGTCTCGACGATTGGCGAGGCTGCTTTTTATCATTGCACCGGTCTAACCAGTGTCACCATCCCCAACAGTGTCTCGACGATTGGCAAGGCTGCTTTTGCATATTGCAAAGGTTTAACCAGTGTCACCATCCCCAACAGTGTTACGACGATTGGCGAGGAGGCTTTTTTCGATTGCACCGGTCTAACCAACGTCACCATCCCCAACAGTGTTACGGAAATAGGGAAGCATGCTTTTGAGTATTGTGAAAACCTCAAAAGCATCAATGTGGCAAAAGGCAACTCGCACTATTGCTCCGAAAATGGTGTGCTGTTTGACATCACAAAAAAGAGGTTAATCCAATGTCCCGGCGGAATAAAAGGCAATTATGCCATACCTGATGGTGTCACGACGATTGGCGAGTGGGCTTTTGGGGTTTGCACCGGTCTAACCAGCGTCACCATACCCAACAGTGTCACGACGATTGGCGAGGCGGCTTTTGCATATTGCACAGGTCTAACCAGCGTCACCCTCCCCAACAGTGTTACGGCGATTGATGAGGCGGCTTTTTTCGATTGTACCGGTCTAACCATTTTGACAATAGAAAAAGCCACACCTCCAGAAATATACGCTCATATTTTATCTGGTGTTGCCAAAAACACAACCATCTACGTCCCGGCGGAGAGCGTGGAAAAATACAAAGCCGCAGAAGTTTGGAGCGAGTATGCGGATAAAATCAAGGCGAAAGGAAAATGACAGTGAAAAGAGTGTCATAAAGTCATATTGTCCTGAAGATTTTGTTGTAAAATAAAAAGGAGGTTGAGTGATGTAAACACCCTGCCTGGAAGGCAGCACAAGCGTAGCGGCGGTAAACCGTGACGAAGTCTCGGTTGAAGGTGTATGTGAAGAAAACCTGCCTGGAAGGCAGCACCAACTTCTTTGCAGATTATTTGGGACAACTGTGTCTTAAAGTATATTTTTAAAGTGCGTTCGGAAGTTATTCCGGATGCGCTTTGTCTTTTTGTTGCCTTAAAGTTTTTGTCAACCGATAACATTCTTCTCTCTTTTTACTCTAACTTTCGTTCCTTTGTTTTAAATTTGCGTGGGAAATTAAATTTATATATGAAAAAAACAGTTTTATCAATACTAACTCTTGTCATGACTAGCCTTTGCGCAACAGCTTCCGACACATGGGTAATGAACAGCGATGGGGATTTTATCTGGTATGATTTCAACGAAAAAGAAAAAACCGCAAGAGTGACGTTTAAAGGAAACAAGACGTCTTCCGGTCGTCTGGATTATATTAACGACATAACTATACCCTCAACAGTAGAGTACGAAGGAAAACTATACAGCGTGACCTCAATTGGCAAATATGCTTTTTCTGATTGCGACAAACTATTTAACGTGACTGTTCCTAACAGTGTGACCTCAATTGGCAGAGCCGCTTTTAATAATTGCAGAGAACTGGTTGGCGTTAATATCCCTAATAATGTGACGATGATTGACGACTGGACTTTTTCCTGCTGTGAGAAACTTTCGAGCATAATTATCCCGAATGGTGTGACCTCAATTGGCAGAGCCGCTTTTAATAATTGCGGAAACTTGACCGAGGTGGTTATGCCGAGCGATTTGACGTCGATTGGACAATGGGCCTTTCGCGGTTGTCGCAGACTGAAAGAAGTGATTATCCCATGGAGAGTGACGACGATTGATGTGGAGGCTTTTGACTATTGCGACAGTCTATCCAGCATAACTGTATTAAATACAACTCCGCCTAAACTAGTAAGATTAAACGCAAATGGGCATCGCATCCTCGGCGAATCCGTGTCTGTTTACGTTCCGGCAGAGAGTGTGGAGAAGTATAAAAGTGCAGAGGGCTGGAAGCTAGCTAACATCAAGGACCTGTCGCAAAAAGCAGAAAAGAAGGCTTTAAAAGTCAAGAACAGCGCAGACGCCGGCAAGGCAGAGTTTTTAACCGATTTTTTAATGATACTCTTAATAATAACATTTGTTTTTGTATTTTTGCTTCTTAGGAAGAAAAATGCTTAACTGCGGCTTTTGTTATTTGGAAAAGACAAAAAAAATATAGATATGGTAGAAAAATGTAAAATAAAGAGCGAGAATGAGTTTCAGCGTCTGCTGGACATTATGGATCTGTTGCGCGAGCGTTGCCCGTGGGACAAAAAACAGACGTTCGACTCGCTTCGCCCTAATACTATAGAGGAGTGTTTTGAATTGTGCGACGCAATCTCTAAGAAAGAGATGGACAACATAAAGGAGGAGCTTGGCGATGTGCTTCTGCATATTGTCTTTTACGCAAAGATGGCTTCGGAAGAGAAGCAGTTCGACATAAATGATGTCTGCACATATCTTTGCGACAAGCTTGTTTACCGTCACCCGCACATCTTTGCCACAACTGAGGCGGAGACCTCGGCTCAGGTGGAGCAGAACTGGGAGCAGCTGAAGCAGAAGGAGAAGGGCGGCAAGAAAACTGTGCTCGGTGGGGTGCCAGACGCTCTGCCGGCGCTAATAAAAGCGTACCGCATTCAGGACAAGGCTCGCAACGTGGGGTTCGACTGGGACGAAAAGGAGCAGGTGTGGGACAAGGTGAAGGAGGAGTTTGACGAACTGCAGACTGAAATAAAAAATATGGACGCGGACAAGATGGAGGAGGAGTTCGGAGATCTGCTTTTCAGCATGATAAACGCGGCGAGACTTTACAAGATTAATCCTGAAAATGCTCTGGATCGCACTAACCGCAAGTTTATCCGCCGTTTCAACTACGTGGAGCAGCAGACGCTGAAGCAGGGCAAGAACCTGAAGGAGATGTCGCTCGAAGAGATGGACAAATATTGGAACGAAGCTAAAAAGAATAATTTATAAGATATGAATAAGAAGGACAGGTATGCTCTTTTGTCGGGCTTTTATGTGCTCAGTCTGGTGGCACTGGTGCTGCTGACATTCGGTATCGCCACTTTTTTGGGTAACCCTACGATCGGGTTCAGGTTGCTGACCTTGCTAATCTCGGCGCTGTTTTTGGTGGCGGGCTGGCACGTCGTGTTTGTTAATCTGTTCCTTTGCCAGACTCGCAGCGGCGCTAAGGGGACGGACGGCGGCGACTATCAGATTAAGTTCTGGCAGTTGTTCTTGTTCTGCTCGTTTATCATCTCTCTTCCTACTAATGTATGGAGCCTCTTTCTGGACGATCTGCACCAGACTCAGATTGTGAGCTGGAACTATTTGGTGCATGTGGCCATCTATCTTTTCTTCTCGCTGGTTGTCGCCTTGCTGGCTAAGCTGGGCAACTCTAAGAACAAGCTGCTGGGCACTGTTGTGAAGTGCTTTAATCTGATGCTGATATTGTCGTCGGGATTGGTGCTGGACAGATGGTACACCGCTTTTGTGGAACTTTTCAGGTAATGTGAACTATGGCAGTGAAGATTTGTCCTGAGCATTCTGAAGAACGGTGCTTTGCCTTTGCAGGGCGAGATCTGATTGTCCGCCCGGACGGCTCGCCGCTTGCCTTCAGTGACTTGAAAAAACTGAAAGCGTTGCATGAAAAGGCCGATTTCATCGAGGAAAAAGAGTTTGGCTACTGTGCCGTGGGGCTTCCGGATGGCACGCTTTCTGATGGCTTTTCTGCAAAGCCTGTCCGACAGGTGTTTGCGGAGGCCGACGAGAGCCTTGTGCTTACGCTTTCCAGAGCTCGCGCAATCTTGACTTGGCATGCAGAGACTAAATTTTGCCCTAAGTGCGGAACTCTGATGTCTGACCACGAGTCTCTGACCGCAAAGGTGTGCACGGGGTGCAATAAGCT
>JAGBRL010000045.1 GCA_017632345.1 Paludibacteraceae bacterium | reverse complement strand
CTGATACAGCTCATTCAAGTCCAGCTTGATGACATTGAACCTGTTCAGATACTTGTCAAAGCATGGCTCTTGACCGAGTTTCATCTGGCTGAAGACCTCCCGCGTGTCGCAGCCCTTTGAGTAGTAGGCAGAAATCATGTTGCCCGCCATGCTCTTTCCGAAACGGCGTGGACGGGAGAGGCAGACAAAATCCTCCTTGGTACTGACTACTGAGTTCAGTTCCCTAATCAATAAAGATTTATCTACATAAATCCTTGTTCCTTTGTCTTCCATGAACGCATCCGCATTCGGATTCAGATATAAGCCCATAATTTCTGCTTTTTAAAGTTTTTACAAAGATAATCTTTTTATTAAGTCAACCTCTATAAATTACGATTTTATATTTTGGGATTATAAATTCCTTTTCATATGCTTTTGAATTCGTTGTCCTTATCTTGCTCATGTTCTCTGTCACGATGCCCTGATATGCATCGCATAATTAAAAACGTTGCACACTACACCTCAGATGCAGCATGCAACGCACATACGTCTGTCACGATGTCTATGTTATCCATCGCAATCTAATCACCAAAACATTTCACAAGAACATCTCTACACAATTCACAGAAATCGCCCTTACAATCAAGACCTTTTCTTTTCGTCTCCGCACTCTCTTTTTGCCGGGCATCCGCTGCAACAACCGCAATCGCAACTGTTTTTTCCACCGCCTCTGACGCGCTTCAAAACATAATAAACAGTAGCCACCACAGCCGCAAGCAGAATAACCCACATTATCACAGTCTGAACATCTGCACTCATATCCATACTTTTTTTCACATTAAATAAGCACACATAAAAAGCCTTCAAATCAGCGACCCTACCTGCGTCACAATAAACGCCACTACCCAAGCCACGCCTGTTGTATATACAGCAGAAAGAGCAGCCCATTTTGTTCCAGCCTCGCGCCTTATTGCCGCAAGAGCAGCGAAACAAGGGAAGTAAAGCAGCACAAAAATCATAAACGAGTATGCCACAACCGGGGTGAACACAAGCTGCCCCACTTTGTCTCCTGACGTAAATTTCTGCGTCTTCAGTTTTTCTTGCAGATTAGCCGAATTTTCGTCAGCCTCCAAGTCCGACTGATAAAGAACTCCCATGGAACCAACAACAATCTCTTTCGCAGCCAAGCCCGTTATGATGCTGACGCCAATCTTCCAGTCATACCCGAGCGGCGCAATGACCGGCTCAATAGCGTGCCCCAGCTGTCCGATGTAAGACTTCTCTGTATGCTCAGACTCCTGCTCCACCATAATCTGAGCCGTCAGTTCCTCGCGCTGCTCATCGGTCAAGGAGCTGTTATTTTCCACCTTTTGCAGTTCCGCTTCATAATCCTTAGAATAATCAACATCTTGCGGGAAATAACCCAAAGCCCAAATCAGTATTGACGCAGTCAAAATAACCGTGCCCATTTTAGACAAATACTGAACACTCTTGTCCCACATGTGCCTCAACGTGTTACGCATTGTAGGCATTCTGTACGGCGGCAGTTCCATCACAAAAGGCACCTCGTCCTCTTTGAAGAAAAGACGTCTGAACAAGATAGCCGTCAATATAGCGACAAGCACCCCCACCGCATACACAGACAGCAGCACAAGGCCCTGATTATCTGTAAAAAACGCAGAGATCAGCAGCACAAACACCGGCAATCTGGCACTGCACGACATAAACGGCAGAATCATAATAGTAATAATCCTGTCCTTCCTGTTATCCAGCGTTCTTGTAGCCATTATCGCTGGCACATTGCATCCAAATCCCATCAGCAGAGGGATGAACGACTTGCCGTGCAGACCAATCGCGTGCATAAGTCTGTCCATGATAAACGCGGCTCTCGCCATATACCCGGTATCCTCCATAAGAGATATACATAAAAAGAGGATAAGTATATTAGGCAAAAATATTATCACACCGCCAACACCGCCAATAATGCCATCGACAAGCAGACTCCTCAGCGGACCGTCGTCCATGCTAGACCGCACAAAATCGCTCAGCGCGCCCACACCTGCATCAATCCACTCCATAGGCACACCGCCCACCGTAAACGTTAGCTGAAACATCAGCCACATAAAGAACAAGAAGAAAGGGAAGCCGAACCATTTGTGCGTCAAAATCACATCAGCAGCATAGTTCAGAATATTTTTGGCCTCATCTTCTTGCTTCTGATATGTCTCCTGCAAAGCACCGCGCACAAAGGCGTATTTCGCATCGGTGAGCACCGCCGAAGACTTCTCGTCAAACTCATCTTCTATCTTCTTAATCTGTTCATTAGCCACGTTCAGAATATCATCGCACTCAGAGACCCTCTTCAAGTCGGCAACAAAAGTCTGCTCGTTCTCCAGAAGCTTTATCGCCACATACCTCGAATGGAACACATCCGTAAAAGCTTGGTTCTTAGCTATTTCCTTCTTTATGCACGAAATAGCCTCGTTAAGCGAATGACCGTAATTGATATGAATATGCCTGTACTCCTCGCTCTTGTCTTCATAAAGTTCAATAACTTTATCCAGCAAAGCGTCAAGCCCCTTGCCCTTCGACGCTACCGTAGGCACAATAGGGATGCCTATCATCTTCCCGAGCGTCTTGTAGTCAAACTTGTCGCCCTTCTTCTCCAGTTCGTCGTACATATTCAGAGCCATCACAACTTTGATGTCCATGTCGATAAGCTGTGTAGTAAGAAAGAGATTTCGTTCCAGATTTGAAGCGTCCACCACATTAATCACGATATCCGGCATCTCCGTAGTAAGATGTTTTCTTACGTAGCGCTCTTCCGGCGAATACTCAGAAATAGAGTACGTTCCAGGCAAGTCCGTGACGTTAATCTTATACTCGCCCCTTGTTACGCTCGACGTTTTCAGGTCAACCGTCACACCGCTGTAATTCCCGACGCGCTCGTGCTGTCCTGTAGTATGGTTGAACATGGACGTTTTGCCGCAGTTTGGATTACCCACAAGCGCCACATTTATGACCTTGCCTCTCTCCGTCGCGATACGTTTGACAGTCTCTTCAAAAGTTCCGCCGAACGACATCTTCTGCATATCCTCCGCCTCTTTTTCGGTCGCCACCTCAATCAGGTCCGCCTCCCTTTTCCGGAGCGAAACTCGGTATCCCATCACCTCGTACTCCACGGGGTCCTGCAGCGGAGCCTTCTTAATGACCGTCACTTTAGAGCCGGTCACAAACCCCATTTCAGAGATTCTCTTACGGAAAGCGCCGTAACCTTTTACCTTTGTGATGATGCCGTACTCGCCATTTTTAAGCGACGAAAGCAACGTCATCTGTGAATCTATATTTTCCATCAATTTAAAATTTTCTTCAAAAAAATTGCAGAACCAGCCTTAAAACTCAACTCCAAAACGCAGTATGGCCGCAAACGCGTTGCGCGCGTCCGTCTCTCCTCCTGCCGGCGAAATTATGTACTGCAGATCCGGCTGCAGATAAAAATGTTCAAGAAACGCCGCCTTGTAGCAGGCTTCAATCACAGTTTCGTGCCTGAACTCCGAATCATCAAACCCAGCATGCGCCACCGCCAAGCCAAGGCAGTTCTCACCCCTCTTGTCAAAAAGCCCGTAAAGATTCAGACCTCCGCCCAAGTAATAATTGTGGCTGTTCCTGTTTTTCGGGCTAACGGCCGCCTGGGCAAAAAGGTCAAGCCTTTTACTCCCGCCGCTCCACAACGTCTGGTCTCCAATAAAATAGAAGCCGTAATTATAATCATCGTCAGAATCGGAACCATTGTCAAAATAATATCCGCCGACTTTATAAACACACGTCGAGCCGCACTCTGGCGTTATATTAAACTCAGTCACAGCAAGAACACCATCGTTCGGATTTATGTTCCATCTGACATTATATTCGTTATCGTCAAAATCATACACCTGTCCGCCATACACAATACCTTTCCAGCCAAGAAACTCCGTGACGTTCCACTGCAACGAAAGCCCCACAGCCGTAAGAGGGAAAACTGGCGCCGGCACATTGTCCGGAATTACAGAAGGAATTCCGAACGAACTATTTATGAACAAAGCTCCATTGTCGCTATTTGCAAATTCGACATTCAGGTCCTGCAGACCAAACTTCAGCTCCACATTGCCAATCGCCTGCTTGTACCAAAGCTCAAACAGGAACGTATGATTTCCGCCGTCAATGTTAGAAAGCGTCTGAAAATCGCCCACCAGCCTTTCTGTCGGAGACGACCCATGAGTGCTTGCGCCCTTCACAAAGAACTCTCCGCCTCGCCACCAGCCCGCATTCTCCGTATTGACAGACATCGCCATATTTGCAAGTCCAAGATACTTAGCTCCGGTCTTTATCCCCCCTCGAAGATTCCCGACCACATCACCCACATAAGAAGCTTCAAACTTCAACGGAGGCTCTCCGGCTTGCTCCTGAGAAAAAGAGTTTGCGGATAGTGACAAGCCTGCCGCAACAAAAAAAGCATTCCTAAAAACAACTTTAATACAACTGTGTAAATACTTCATAAACCTAAAATTTGCGCATTGTTAATTATACCGCAAAAGTACTTCGCTATAAAAATGCGCACAATCGCTCATTTTAGGTAAAAGAGGCTCCGCCTCCTAATCATTTTTAAGTAACACACATACCATCAGATAAATTCTCGCTCCAAAATCTCTTTTATGGCGACACAAGCAGCACGTTTAACAGCCTTTGTTTTTCATCTATTAGCCTTAAGAAGCTGCCTTGACTTGCTCACGAACCTGTAAACAAGCAAGACCGCAGCCAAATTAAGCCCAAAAATAAAGCCTGTCCAAACCCCGACCGCCTTAAAACCGCACACCTCTCCAAGCACATACGCAATAGGGAGATTGACGAGAATGTAGCATATAGTTGCGATGACCATAGGGCCTCGCACATCCGCCAAACCGCGCAAAGCCCCCAAGGAGACACACTGCAGCCCGTCGGCAAGCTGATAAACAGCCACAAGCACGAGCAGCTCCGCCCCAATCTCAATCACTGCGGCATTATCTATAAACAGGGCCGCTATCTCATACCTGAACATCACAATCAGAGCAGCCATCACCAAGCTGAAAAAAGCGCTGAGGTGCATCGACGCAAATCCGGCCTTCCGCAGAGACAGATAGTCCTTCACCCCCAGCTGATGGCTCACCCTTATGGTTGTGGCCGAAGAGATGCCGCACGTCACCATGAACGTCATGGACGAGATGTTCCATGCAATCTGATGACCGGAAAGCATTTCAGAACCAAACCAGCCGACCATCACAGCCGACATGCTGAACGTGAACCCTTCAATAAGCATCTGCAGGCCAATAGGCAGCCCGACGCCACCCAGCAAAAGCAGCCTGCTCTTATTGAACACTTTAGGAGCAAAGAAATAGAAATATCTGAACAATGATTTGTTTTTCCAGAACACGAACAAAAACATGAAAGGCATCATCAGCCTTGAGATAAACGTAGCCCATCCGGCACCAACCACGCCCAGTTTTGGGAATCCGAACTCTCCATATATCAGCAGATAATTTAATACAATATTGAGCACATTAGACACTATGGTTATGAGCATAGCCTTCTCCGTGTCGCCCACACCCTCCATAAACTGCTTGAACGACTGGAAGATCATAAGCGGAAACAGCGAGGCCACCACAATGCGGTAATACGGCACGGCAAGCCTGCACACGCTCTCCTCCTGCCCCATGCGGTCCATGAACAAAGAGACGCCAAGCAGTACAGAACACACAAACAGAGCCGAGAACAAGTTCAGCAGAAAAGAGTTCTGAAAAGTGGCCGCAGACTTTCTGTGATTACCATTCACATAGTCAGCGCCCACGAGCGGAGTGGAGCCGAAAGAGACTCCCAAAGCGAAAAGCATCCCAATCATGACGATAGCGTTGGCGAACGACACCGCGGCAAGCTCCTCCTTGCCTAACCGCCCAACCATCATAGAGTCCGCGAGCATCACCACCACCTGCCCCAACTGAGAAAGCATGACCGGATACGCCAGCCTGAGGTTTCTCTTATAGAAAGGCACGTATCCACGCAACCAACAGAGCATAACTTATAAAATAGACCAACAGAAAAAGAGAGCCATAAAGGCTCTCTGCCTAAATAAATATATTATTTCCAAAATTACTCAGCCTGAGTGCCAAAGTCCTGCGGTGTCGCTGTTGGCGGCAAATCGATAACGATTTCGCTATTTTCGCCTGCATTAGCATCCTCATCCTTGAAAGCAAAAGAGGCAACACTAAGCAAAACAAGAACTGAAACCAAAACCCATGTTGCTTTTTCTACAAAGTCTGTAGTCTTCTTCACACCCATAATCTGGTTCTGTGCTGAAAAAGACGATGCCAAACCACCACCCTTTGAATTTTGAATTAGCACTACACCGATTAAAAGAACTGATACAATCAGAATCAGAATTGTAATAACTGTATAAACCATTTTTAATATTTTTTTATAAATTTTCAACCAGTTTCTCCAGAAATCTGATTTGGTCTGCAAAGTAAATACTTTTTTCTGGATTTTTCAAACATAATTTCCTGAAAATTTTGATGGCACTCTCAAATTTTCGCTGTTTGATGTAAATTTTCGCCAAAGTTTCCGTAAGAAACTCTTCTGACTCGCCCACAGACTTGCTCTCTTGCGCTTGCGGCGCAACTGATTCGCCGCTGTTGCTTTTTATAGATGTTGTGAAGCTTTCCGTCTCGCTCGCCTGTATGAAATTGTCTATCAGCGACTGGTGCTTCATCTTTTTGGGCTTCCGGTTAATAAACTTAGCCAGTTCCGAAAGGTCCTCAATCGGCTCGTCGTCAACCTCAAGTTCCTTAGCGATGTCAAAGGCCGGAACTACTGCAAGCGGGTCAGTCTCCTCATCTCTCTTCGGCTTCGCATTCGCCTTGGGCGCCACCGGGTCAGCCTCTTTCACCTCCGCCGCCTCTTCCCGGACGTCCTTCAGTTCCATCAGCGTCCGCAACGCCTTTCTGTCCTGCACATAAAGCGCCGCATGCCTAAGTTCCGAAGAGAAACGAATATCATCCTGATTTCCAAGCCCTTTCAGATACAAAAGCCTGAATATAGAGACATAAGGGAACTCGGAAACATACTCTTTCAAATCAAAAATATGTTCCTTGCCCACCTTCTGAGGACTGCTCATTATATATCTCAACTCGTCTCGTGTCACCTCTTCGCCTATTACCAGTTTGCCACTGTTCTGTTAAATATCAAGCTGATAAGTTCCTTGATAATCTGCTCGTTAAGTTCCTCCTGAACTTGGTCAATGGTCTGCTCGTTAGAGAACTCCTGATATGCGCTGAACCGTTCCTCGAAGTCTTCTGTAGGATTTTTAGTGTTCACGAACCTCACATTCACTGTTATTTCCAGTTTTGTGCGCATGGACTCACCGGACGAGCTTACCGCCATCGGCGAAAGATTATAGCCCACAATCTCACCGGAGACCTGCAGATCGCCGTTCTGCGGCACAAAAACCAGACGCGTCTTGCTCGAATATTCGTCTTTCAGAGCCTCGTTAAAGTTTGTCGCCAGCGGCGGATACACAAGAGCCGCCTGATTCGGAAAATCGACAATAGAGATCGTCTTTATTTTTGTGTAGTCTATAGACGAGCCGTTGAACTTGTACGAAATCGCGCACGAAGCCATGACCAGCGTCATCAGTGAGAACAGAGCAAAAAAAGTCTTCTTCATCATTTAATTATTGTCAAAATCATTTTAATCCGTATTTTTCTATCTTTCTGAACAACGTCCTTTCAGAAATCTTCAGATCTCTCGCCGCATATTTGCGTTTGTTGTTATTTCGTTCCAGCGCCTTGATAATCATCTCCTTCTCCACATCTTCGAGCGAGCAGTTCTCCTCCACATACTCCTCCGTATCTTCTATCTCGTTCTCCTTTATCTTATTCATTCCGCTCTGCACAGAAGGCACCGTCACAACCTGCGGCGAAGGCACAATCGCTCCGCTTTCCGCATGCGACGGATAAACCGTAGGTTGCGAGAACTTGCCCATATCAATGGTGCTCACATCTATGTTCTCCTTGTTTATTATGTCGTGAACCAGCTTTTTCAGGTCGTTCATATCCTTTTTCATGTCAAAAAGGACCTGATAAAGAATCTCCCTTTCGCTGCTGAATGATTTGTCGCCCGACTTAGAATTTGCCAGCACCGGCAGGTAATTATCATTCTGAACTGGCGGAAGATAAGTCAGCAGAGTGCTTCCTGTGATTTCGCGCGAAGACTCCAGCACAGAGATTTGCTCCGTTATGTTTTTCAGCTGGCGCACGTTTCCGTTCCACGCATAGTTCATTATGACAGGCAAGGCGTCTTCCGTAAGCCTGACCGGCGGCATCTTGTACTTTTCCGCAAAGTCGCTCGCAAACTTCCTGAAAAGCAGCGGAATATCCTCTTTCCTGTCTCTCAGCGCCGGCACAGAAATCGGCACAGAATTCAGGCGGTAAAAGAGGTCTTCGCGAAAACGTCCCTCCGCAATGGCGCGCGGCATGTCAAGGTTAGTTGCAGCCACAACCCTCACATTTGTCTTCTGCACTTTAGACGAGCCCACCTTTATGAACTCACCCGCCTCCAGAACGCGCAAAAGCCTCACCTGCGTTGTCAGCGGCAGCTCGCCCACCTCGTCAAGGAAGATTGTGCCTCCGTCCGCCACTTCAAAATAGCCTTTCCTGTCCGACACCGCCCCGGTGAAAGAGCCTTTTTCGTGCCCGAACAGTTCAGAGTCTATCGTGCCTTCCGGAATCGCCCCGCAGTTTACGGCTATGTATGTGCCATGCTTGCGGGCGCTATGGCTATGTATAATCTGCGGAAAGATTTCCTTGCCGACGCCGCTCTCGCCGGTGACAAGCACAGACAAGTCGGTCGAAGCCACCTGCACGGCAACATCAATCGCCCTGTTCAGTCCCTGAGACGAACCTATAATGCCAAAGCGGTTTTTCACCTGCTGAAGTTCTGCGTTAGTCATTTGCGAAACAATTTGTTACTTTTGATGCAAAAGTAGAGAAAAATAACGACACTAGCCGCCTTTTCTGCAATTAATATAAAATAAAGATGCAAGGGCGCTTGTTCAGGTCTGGCAGAGCCTTCTCCTTTTTCCACTCTCCCACGCTCTTTGTCTTTATATATTCGCTTTCGAGCGTTATGTCGCACGCCACGCACAACAGGGTGTTGGGCTGGCACGCCGACAGTATGTCCTGCATCATCTTCATGTTGCGGTAGGGCGTCTCGATAAATATTTGCGACTGTTTTTCGCTCCTTGCCCTCCGCTCCAAGTTTTTCAGCGCGGCCGCACGTTCATGATCCTTTATAGGAAGGTAACCCACAAACGCGAAACTCTGTCCGTTAAATCCGGAAGCCATCAGACCAAGCAGGATAGACGACGGCCCGACAAGAGGCACCACCCTGTAATCCTTGCGCTGAGCTATCTTAACGACCTCCGCTCCGGGGTCTGCCACAGCCGGACAGCCGGCTTCCGAAATCACGCCCATGTCCGCCCCGCCCTTCATAGGATTCAGATAACCGGATATGTCTTCCGGCGACGTATGTTTGTTGAGCGTGTAAAACGTCAGCTCGTCAATATTTATCTCCCGGTCTATCTTTTTAAGAAAGCGCCGGGCTGTACGCACATCTTCAACAATAAAATGCTTTATCTTCCTGATAATGCCGTAGTTATATGCCGGAAACACGCTGTCTGGCTCACATTCGCCAAGCGTGTTCGGTATCAAATACAAAACACCTGCCATAAACTGTATTTTTTGACCAAACGAAAAAGTTCCGTCTTTCGCCACAAAGATAACTGAAAAATGTCAGACAGCGAACAAAAAACTTGCAGAGATTAATAACTCACTGAAAATCAAACCATTCAGCAACAATAAACACAATCCTGAAAGAACAACCCTGCTATTTAGTCAAAAAATACTGAAAATAAAAGTAGAAAAAGCATTTTTATAAAATTAAATTATACATACCTTTGTGCCAATGGTTAGGGAGACTTTAAAGAATGTCGCATCGTCCATTAATTGTTAAACTTAACATCTATTACAATAACGGGCGTCTGGTCGTTTCAATGGCGGGCCACACCTTCGGGATGCTTTGCACGGTGGATTACAAAGATAGACTAAAGTCCAAATCCTGCTTATCGGGAGTTTAATATAATCACGGTGCGACTTTTTATAACGGAGGGGCTTTTTAGTCCCTCTGTCTTTTTATGGGCGGAGCCACATCGCACGTGAGGTTGGCGGCTGCACCTACTTCGAGTTCAAGTCTGTGAGAAAAATTCCGCCACCCAACTTCAACGACCAGTTCGTGAAAGACCTGCTGAACAAGGATGTCAAAGACCTCAGCCAGATCAAGTGGATTTTTGACGGGGAGAAGATTAAAAAGGCAGACCTTGAAGCGCTGAAGAACAGGATTGACGCTCTGGATATTCCGGATCCAGTTTGGAAGAAGTTTGGAATGAGCAGTGCAGAAAAATTAAAAGAAAAACTGAAGACTGATGTGATTTTTAACGATATATTTAAAGTGGAATAAAAAAAGACACAATTATGCGATTGATAAAGAGAGAAAAAGGTTTAAGCGGATTTTATCTGTGGAGAGGTCAGGAGGTCCTGATATATAGAGATAAGATCCTTATAGGCGACAAGGAGTTTGAGACGAGGCCTAAGGATGATTTCTTCGCGGAAAATGATTGTCTGACACGAAGCGTATTGGGAGGTGGAGGAGAGTGTCAGATATACAACAACGGAGATTTTGAAGATGAAGTTGTGAAATATGGAGCGCGCAATCACCACTTCAGTCCTGATGTTTATTATTCCAAAGAGAGAGACCGAGAGAAAGGTGTAGAGAAATATTCTTTTATAGAAAATGGTCAGGAATATCTTTTCGAGGTTGAGACAAAAGATTTCTTTATGCGAATGCAGTATGTTCCATCCCACTCTATTCTGATACTGCCTTCTTTTGACGAGCGTCAGCTTCACTTCTACACCAAGACAGGCGAGCGCCTGTGGGTTTACGAGGAGAAAGAGATTGTGGAAGTCGGCGGTCTGTTTCTTTCCGCGAATGAAGAGATTTTTGAAAGCAAAGCGATGAAAGTATGGAGATCCCCCTCTGTTGTGGACGATGTCGTGGTGATAGTAAGCCACATCATGACGGAAGGCATATACAAGGCCCTGGGCTTTAAGATACGCACAGGAGAGAAACTTTGGGAGCTTCGAGACGAAGACTGCCCAAATCATTTGTTTGAGGGCGATGACAAAATGCTTTATGGATGCCTGACTATATTTGGCGATCTTATATTGTGCAGGCTGGATCCTTTCACAGGCAAGTTTGACAAATGGGTTGTCAAGAGCGACAAGGGGCTTGGCGTCTGCTCGTGGAACGTGTCCATGCACAACAACCGTCTATACTACGGCAGCAACCGCCCAGGCTGCGAGTTCGGCATCATAGACTGCGGCAAGAAAGAGCTTGTGGAGTCTGTGTTTCTGGATTTGAAAAAGGGCTACCAGATAGGTGCTCCCATAGTGTCGGACGGTAAGGTGTATGTGTTTGGCGGTGGCGAATTGCGCGTGTATGAGCTGTAAATGAGCGGCGCGCGCATCATGTTTTGCGCGCATTCTGTCCGTCAATCAACTTGCCAGACACGCTAAATTTGTATATCTTTGTAAAAACTTAAAAGCAGAAATTATGGGCTTATATCTGAATCCGAATGCGGATGCGTTCATGGAAGACAAAGGAACAAGGATTTATGTTGATAAATCTTTGTTGATTCAGGAACTGAACTCTATAGTCAGTACCAAGGAGGATTTTGTCTGTCTCTCCCGTCCTCGCCGCTTTGGAAAGAGCATGGCGGGCAACATGATTTCTGCCTACTACTCAAAGGGCTGCGACACACGCGAGGTCTTCAGCCAGATGAAACTCGGTCAAGAGCCATGCTTCGACAAGCACCTGAACAAGTTCAATGTCATCAAGCTGGACTTGAATGAGCTGTATCAGAACGCAAAGAAAAAGAATGAGCATGCAACACTTATCGCTCAGATAGAAGAACGGGTTGTCGAAGAATTTAAGGAGCAATTCGCAAATATTGATCTTGAAAAAGATAACAGTATAGACGAATGTATCTTGAAAGTTTATAAAGAATTGGGAGAGAAGTTTGTTGTCATTATAGACGAATACGATGTGCTGATTCGTGAACAGGTGCCGCAATCACTGTTCGACAGTTATTTAAGTTTCCTTAATGGGTTGTTCAAAGGAACAACCATTCGCCCGGCAATCGCCCTTGCGTACATTACCGGCATCATACCGATTGTGCGCGACAAGGTTCAGTCCAAGCTGAACGAGTTCACGGAATACACCATGTTGAATTCCGGCCGACTGTCCGGTCACGTCGGCTTCACACGCGAGGAGGTGGAGGCGTTGTGCGAGCAGTACGGCATGGACAAGGAGGAGTGCGCCCGCTGGTACGACGGCTACAGACTTACGGACACCATCGACATCTACAATCCGTTGGCGGTGGTCTCTGCCATGAGAAATCAGGAGTTTGAGAGTTACTGGTCTGCAACAGGCTCGTTTGAGGGTTTGAAGGATTATATCATGATGGACTTCAAAGGCATCAAGCAGGATGTGATTGATATGATTTCCGGCAAAAGCGTTCCGG
>JAGBRL010000044.1 GCA_017632345.1 Paludibacteraceae bacterium | reverse complement strand
CAAATCTTCATCCACATCGCCGTCACTATGATACCAGCCAAATTCACCGATGCAAAGGGCCAATCCTTGGTTGATAACACCATCAATATTGCTTTTCACACGGTTTTTATTTCCCGCCGTTCCATACATGTGAATGGAGAATATGACATTGTTTTCTTCATCAGCAGCCAAAACATCCTTACCATAAGAATGAATAGTAGCCGCATTCTGTCCGTAACCGCCAGCGTCCACCATAATGCAGTGTCTTAGACCTGCTTTTCTAATCATTGGTATTGTCCTCACGTACCCGTCTCGCCAATTAGCTGCCGACGAAGAGTTGTGCCATTCGTTGGCTATGTTGATGATTACGGATGCTTCCGTACCCTTCAGAACATCTGCGATGTTGACAAAATAACGTGCAGCATCTTCCAAATCGCTTATATTATCGCTTCCAGTTTCATCATGAACTTCCAGAATGGCAACCATTCCCAATTCACGACATGCTTCTATAAGCCTCTTGACTGCCGACGCATCATCCGCCGGAGTGCCATAATCTTTTCCATCTGTCAGCACAATGCGCACCGCATTAGCGCCATGATTACGGATAGCCTTCAATTGGTCATACGCAGAACCTTTATACCAAGTGTAGGCCATGTTGACCCCTCTCATCACGAACTCGTTATCGCACACATCGAGCAGTTTATTTCCATCAACATGAAATCCCTCAACATCAGACACTCCCGGTTCTTGAGATGGCGCGTCAGTGTCTAATTCTATCCGCACATAGTCTATCGGCGCCCACGTCCAAACAGGTGCTACCTTAACCAAATTATCACCTTTCGCAAATGAATAAGAGCCCACAAACATCTCCTTCATTCCATCTTTCCCGTCAGCTTCACTATCGTAGTCAAAATCCATTGTTTTTGGAACTCCATTTACGTTACACATAATTTGCTTGTAGCCATATATCGTATTGTAGCCCACATAGACTTTATACTTTGCATCCTGCTCTACATTGAAGGTGAAATTAACATAATTATCCTCTTCAGAAAGATTTACCACTCCGCTTCCGGATTGGGCTGAAAGTGCAAGTAACGTGCCATTATAATCTGCACATTCAGCCTCTTTTTTCAAATCGCTATCATATTTATCACATTCTGCATCAGGAATCTCAACTTCATTATTCAACAATTTCAACATTTGCTCTGCATACCTTGCTCCAAGTTTGCGGTAACTCTCTGCAGAGAAGTGAACGAAATCGCCTTGATGACCTAATCCTTCAGCCGATATGACGTATGAATTTGGAATAGTGGACGGCACTTTTGCAATCACATCATTATGTCTTCCACACGAGCCTCCTTGTTCTGTGCGAACCACTTCGCCTACTAAAAGAGGGACATCCTTTCCATCTAAGTTCAAATCATTTAATATATTTTCATAGACACCTTTCACTTTGCTTGGCCAGCTATAGTCCCCTGTGTTTGTTTCTCCTTGATGCAAAAGGATTCCTTTTATAACTCCCGCCTCTTGCGCTTTTTTCGCACAGTCAATAAACCTTCCGTATGGATTACCTCCGTATGCGCGAATTATCTCCTTCATATAATCCTCCACATTATATGAATAGCTCAAATAATTGTCTTTGTCGAACAATTTGATGTCGCAACCTCCAACTGCAACTACAACAACACCAACTTTGATTTCGGGCGACAAGTTATCGAGCATCGTCCTTCCAAAATAATCGGCTGGTCCTAATTGTTTGTAACAGCCTGCCAATGGGGGCACTGCAGCGTACCATTTATACAACTCTCGAGACCCGCAACTCTGCGTGGACATCATTTGAAAACGGTCGCTGACCACCAAGTCTTGACTCTCTATTCTGCCCTGACCTTCCATATTGGACTGCCCGAAACATAAATAAATATGAAAGTTTGGGTCTGGCGCGGCTAATGACACTGCGCTTTTTAGAGTGAAAAAAACTCCGACAAAGAAAAGAATAATTTTGTTTTTCATACGCCTTTAGATTTAACGGGAACTCCTTTCTAATAACTGAATAAGATTGGAGTTCCCTCAGTTTATATATAATTTTAGTTCATTTTACAACGCACTCTGTTCGAGGTTCACATCGCAAATTTCGGACACCATCGCATTTTATCAGTTATCCGTGTGTGCCAAAAAGATATAATTTTGTTGCTTCGCCATAAATATAAGATGTGTTTATATTGCAAAAGGATATAATTTTGTTGCGCTTGACCTTTTTTCGGCATAAACTCTCGATGAAATGGGCTAAAATTTCAAATATTATCTATCTCAAAAAATCATCAATTTTCAAATTCAAAATAAAAAAATTATATTTGTTGTAAGTTTTTTTGATTATGCGGTTGAAGTTGCTCATTGTGCTTTCAGTTCTCTTCGTTTGCAGATTCGCATACGCAAGCGAGCATCTTTGTTTTGACCATTACAGAACACAAGACGGCTTATGCTGTGACTATGTGCTGGGAATCGGGCAAGACTCTAATGGCTTTGTCTGGGTCACAACACAAAATGGTGTGAGCCGGTTTGACGGCACTTATTTCAAAAACTACTCAAAGGACAGAGGTGGTTTAATACAGAACAATGTGAAATGTGTCACAAACACTGTTACTGGCGATATTTTTTTAGGTGGAGACAATGGCTTGCTTCAGTCTTACGATATACATACTGACACTTTCTTCAACCGACGCTTTCCGGAGTTGATGGAAAAGTATGTCAAATCTGTTTCCGGGTTCTCCAGACTGCGTGACGGCAGAGATTTATTGCTGACAACAAGCGGCGTTTTTCCTTACGACACTTTAAACAGGTGTTTTGCTGCCGACTCTTTTTTCTCAAACTTTACAATAGATTTTTATGTCAACTCCTTTTATCAGGACAAACAAGGCAATTATTGGATTGGGGCTTTTGACGGACTTCATATTTTCTCGCCCAAAGGGGAAGAACTGAAATTTCACCTGCTTTCTAAAGACAAAGCGCCTGCCTCTTCAATTTTGGAACTTGACTCAACTCATGTTTTAGTCGCCACCAACATAGGCGGCATTTGGCTTTTTGACGCGTCCGGGCATGACGTGCCTGTGGGTAAAGAGTTTAACGCTCCGTTTAAAAATGTTTCCGCTATGCTGAAAGACGCGAAGAACCGCGTATGGTTTGGCACATGGGGGCATGGGCTGTGGAGAATGGACAGTTTGGGCAAATTTGTCGAAATAAAACCTTATGGAGACGATGAGGCTCTAAAAAAAGTTCATGCTCTGTATGAAGACTCAGAACAAAGTATTTGGGTAGGGACACAGATAAACGGGCTGTTTCGCCATCAGGCTGAAAGCAGTTCTAAGATACTACACTCTTCCATGATTGGTTATCCCAATGTGGACGCCTCCTGCTTCTGGGAACGACCTGACGGCAGTTTGTTTGTAGGCTCTGATGGTTCTGGTGCCTACCTGCTAAATGGAGATGGTGAATTTGTGCAACAGATGAGGAGCTTCGACAAGATGGGACGCAGCATACTCTGTTTTAATCCATGGGAAAAAGACACGTCGTTAGTCTCTTCTTGGTTTGGCGGTGTCGGAAAGGTTGCGGCTGATGGCGAAGTGACCCCTATTCCGTACGGCAATCTGAAGAATACCATCAACAGTTCCAAATGTGTCCGGCTCATGCGCAATGGAGAGATTTGGGTTGCAACGCAGGGCGATGGCGTTTATGTCCGCCACATCGATGGACTATGGGAGAAAATCAGTCTTAAAATAAACAAGGATATTGCAGATTTATGGGTTGAGGAAATACAGGAAAATCCGGACGAAACCAAATGGTTAGTAACTCCATTTAACGTTTGGCTTTGCGACAGTATAAACAAGCGGAGGTCTTCGTTAGAAGAAAATAACAACGCTAACGACCCTTGCGTTTTGATAGACGGCGCCTGTGATGAAGCCGGGAACATTTACGTTGCATCCACCTCCGGCATCCTATTTGTGTCTAAAGAGACTGGCGAACTGACTAAATTGGACTTTTTGCCAAAGACTTGTTACATGTCTGTCCATTTCGACAAACAAGGCTTATTATGGTGCGACGGAGCGGAAGGCATTCTCCGTGTAAATCTAAAAAATCAGACGTTTAGAAAAATTCCTCTTTCAGAGGATAAGTACGGAAAACTATCCTTTCAGCCTCGGTCTATATACGAGACAACCAATGGCAATCTGTTTTTTGGCTGTTCCAATGGTTTTATTATGATGAATGCCTATGGTGAAGACTCGTCAGGTCATATTAAATTTTTATCATGGGCTAAAGCGGAAGAAAGAAAAAGTGACGGCAAATGGAGTTCTTTATGTATCAAAGAAAACCGTCTCTGTTTAGATGGAGACAATGAGGAGACCCACATATCGTTCGATGTAGTCTCTCTTTCCGGAATGGACATTGTTTGCCGTTATAGGTTGAAAGGATTGGACAGCACTTGGATTACATTGAACGAAGAGCGGGAAATAGTGTTACGTCACCTTCCTGCAGGAAATTACGAATTGGAATTGTCGGCTTGCAAAGACGGCAAAGAGGAGTGCGCTTCCTATTTGCATTTGGATGTTGAAGTTTCCGCCTTGTGGTGGCAATCTTGGTGGCTCGTCGCAATTGTTACGCTTGCCTTGCTGACATCACTCTATGGTCTTCGCACATGGCTAAAACGCAACAAAATTTCAGTTTCAGATACTGCAGATGTACCAGAGGACGAAGTTTCGGTTGACCCGTTCATGGAACAAGTGATGACTGTTATTGAACAAAACTACATGAATTCAAATTTTAACGTAGAAGATTTGGCTAAAGAACTGGGCACCAGCAAATCCACTTTAATTCGCAGACTGAAACCAATGACCAATC
Organism: Paludibacteraceae bacterium; assembly: GCA_017632345.1. GTDB lineage: Bacteria > Bacteroidota > Bacteroidia > Bacteroidales > Paludibacteraceae > RGIG9379. The sequence continues at coordinate 11,250 of JAGBRL010000044.1, read as the reverse complement.
TGACACCTGTCGAACTGATTGGCATCTACCGTCTGAATAAAGCTGACGAGATGTTGCGAACCTCGAATGTGCCAATCAAAGAGGTTGCATTCTTGACCGGTTTCAGTAGCCAATACTATTTTAGCCGCAAATACAAAGAACATTTCGGCTACCCTCCTTCGCAGCAAAAAACATAACAAATTGAAAGAGACTCGAGTTCCTTAACAGCAGCCTTCAGCACCTTTCTGATCGTCCTTTACAAAAAAACGGCCGCACCATTACAGTGCAGCCGCTCGTCACTCTTAAAAATCACTCCGCAGGAGCCCACTTGCAGCGAACAGGAGAAACAATTGCGCCCTCCTCTTTCAACTGTTTCATTGCCTTGTCAACCTCCTTGCGGTCAAGTCCGCTAAGCTCTGCAATTTTACCTGCGTTCAATGGCTCGCCTGCCGACTTCATTGTAGCCAATACTTTTTCCTTAGTCTCCATAAATTTTAAATTAATAGTTATTATTTCTAATTTCTAATGTAATCTCCATATACGAACGCACACCTTCAATATAGTCGGAATAGAGAGTTTCCGCATCCTTGCCTCTAAGAACGCGGCATTTCCCGCACAACTCACAATCGTGCAGACATCTCCATGCATTCAGCACAAACGCGCGTCGCTCTTCTTCTGAAGACTGATCTATCTTTGGCGGTGTCATATCTGTACTTTGATTATTCAAACGTAAATATCGTAAAATTCTTTTTTTTCACAAAGCTCCCCACCAAAAACTTTTCCAAAAGATTATTGCTAATCTCTTGTATTATTCGTCTAAAAAAATCAAGTTCTTTTTATGAAAAGTGAACTATTTTTCTATTTTTGTAAAAAACTTTTAGGCTTATGGATAAAACGAACTCTTTTTTTAACGAATGCTACGTTATGTCGCAATCTGACATTGAACTTTTTGCCGACACTCTTGCAGACGGGTTCAGTCAGTACAAACTGTTCAAACACATTTGCAACGACCAGTACAATCATGATAAGATGAAGCTGTTCTGGGCTGTCTCTATCGCTCTGTCTAAAGACAATGCTATTTGTATTGCCGACTGCAAAGACGCCAATTCCGTTCTGATATATATTCGTCCCGACTATAAAGAACCTGGTCCTTGGGATTATTTACGAGCCGGAGGCCTAAAAATGTTGCTTAAATTAGGTCTAAGAATGACATTCAGGCTCCTCAAATTTGACGCAGACGCCAAAAAGTTTGCCGCCAAATACCAAACTGCGAACGACGGCTATCTGATGGCCTTCGCCACACGCCTCGACAAGCAAGGCAAACATTACGGCAAGCCATTGATTCAAGCCTTGTTCCGCGACCTCGACACTTTAGGCGAAGGCTGTTACCTCGAAACTCTTAAGCCTGAAAATGTAGGTTTATACCAACACTTCGGATTCGACTTGAAAGAACAGGCAGATTTAGAATACGGCAACCTTCAACTATTCGCCATGCACCGCAAAGCCAACAGCATGACAGAGAACGCGTAATTTAGCAAAAGTCATAAGCTTCCTGTTTCACAATCAAACACAACGGAAACATTATCAGCACAAAAAAAGGGCGGAAACAAATCCGCCCTTCCCCATATAATCAATATTGATTACTCTTCGTTCAAAGTAACACGTTTGAATGCAGTAACAGTCAAAGTCTTAGAAGCAGAAGCAAGGTACTGAGCAACAGAAATCTTCTGGTCCTTGATGAACGCCTGGTTCAACAAAGTCTGTTCCTTGTAAATCTTTTGGATACGACCGTTAACGATGTTTTCAATCATGTTCATGTTCAAGCTTGCAGCAGCTGCAGCAGACTCCTTAGCGATAATTTCGCGAGCTTTAGCAGCATCTTCAGCTGTGATCCATCCCTTGCTCATGTTAGATTCGATATGAGCTTCAGTGTCAACGTGTGCAGGATTGATTCCAGCCTTAGACAAAGCGTTGTCCACCTTCTTCTGAATCTGTTCAGCCTTAGTCTTTTCAGTAGCCACTTCACGTTCGTTAGCAACGTATTCAGCAGAAACGCCTTCTTCGTTGATAGCGATAGGGTTCATAGCAGCAACCTGCATAGCAACATCCTTCATCACCTGAGTGTCAACACCAGCTTCGTTGAAAGCAACGATAGTAGCAAGTTTGTTACCTGGGTGGATGTAAGAGATAACAGAAGCGCCTTCGATGTGCTCGTACATGTCAAGCTCCATCTTTTCGCCAGTGATACCAGAACGGTCAGTAACAAGCTGAGCCACAGTGCTATCACCTATTTTAGAATTGTTCAAAGCGTCCAAGTCAGCAGCCTTAGACTCGATTGCGCAATTAAGGATATCCTTAGTCAAAGCGATGAAATCAGCGTTCTTTGCAACAAAGTCAGTTTCGCACTTCAACGCAAGCACAGCAGCGTAGCCGTCCTTAACGTCAGCCAACACACAACCTTCAGCTGCATCGCGGTCACTTCTCTTAGCAGCAACAGCCTGACCCTTTTTACGGATAATAGCCATAGCCTCTTCGAAGTTACCGTTAGCCTCGTTAAGCGCGTTCTTGCAGTCCATCATACCTGCACCTGTCATTGAGCGTAGTTTGCTGATATCAGCCAATGTAACAGCCATAATATCTATTTTAAAAAGTTTTCTATGAATGAATAAATAAAATGTAAAGTCCCTTAAAAAAGAGACTTTACAAAAATATCGAAAAATTACTCAGCGCTAGCTTCTTTAGCTTTCTTAGCGCCTCTTGCTTTTCTTTCTTTCTTTTCAGCAGGAGCTTCAGCAGCTTCGTTTTCCTGTTTTTCAGCCTTTCTTTCTTCAAGACCTTCCTTGATAGCTGAATTAACAGCCGACAAGATAACCTCGATAGACTTTGTTGCGTCGTCGTTAGCAGGGATTACAAAGTCAACGCTGTCTGGGTTAGAGTTAGTATCAACGATACCGAACACAGGGATACCAAGACGCTTAGCCTCTTTCACTGCAATGTTTTCCTTCAACACGTCGATAACGAACAAAGCAGAAGGAAGACGAGTCAAGTCTGCGATAGAACCAAGGTTCTTGTCCAACTTAGCTCTCTGACGAGAAATCTGAAGTTTTTCTCTCTTAGACAGGTTATCGAAAGTTCCGTCGTTAGACATCTTGTCGATAGAAGCCATCTTCTTAACAGCCTTTCTGATTGTAGGGAAGTTAGTGAGCATACCACCAGCCCAACGTTCAGTAATATAAGGCATTGAGACCTCTGTAGCCTTGTCAGCCACGACCTGCTTTGCCTGTTTCTTTGTAGCCACAAAGAGAATTTTCTTGCCCGATTTTGCAATCTGTTTCAACGCGGCAGCAGCCTCGTCTATCTTAATTACAGTTTTGTGAAGATCAATAATGTGGATACCGTTACGTTCCATGAAGATATATGGAGCCATTGCCGGATTCCATTTTCTCTTAAGGTGTCCAAAGTGACAACCTGCTTCTAATAACTCATCAAAATTAGTTCTTGACATTTTCTTTTTCTTTTTAAATCGTTTACATTCTGTTTTTAAGTCAACAGCACAGTAGTCTTTCGAGTCTATGCTGTTTAGATACTAAACGCAATCTCATGAGAAGCCAGCGCAATAAAATACGCAGCCTCGCCCAAGGACTAACGTTAACGTTTGCTGAACTGGAATCTCTTTCTTGCTTTTGGACGTCCTGGTTTCTTACGTTCAACTTCGCGAGGGTCGCGAGTCATGAAACCTTCAGCCTTAAGAGCTGGTTTGTTTTCAGCGTCGATTTTCACAAGAGCGCGAGCGATAGCAAGACGCAACGCTTCAGCCTGACCCTTGTAACCTCCACCGTTAAGAGTTACCTTGATGTTATACTGCTCTGCAACCCCAAGCTTTGACAGCGGTTGCTTAACTACATACTGCAAAATTCCAGAAGGGAAATATACCGCAAGGTCTTTCTTGTTGATAGTAATCTGACCGTTTCCTTCCTGCACGTAAACGCGAGCTACTGCAGCTTTTCTTCTACCAATGGCATTAACTACTTCCATGCTAATTACTTAATTGAGTTTAAATCTAATTCTTTTGGTTGCTGTGCTTCATGCTTATGTTCTGAACCTCCATAAACATATAGGTTGCTGAGAAGAACACTTCCAAGACGGTTCTTAGGGAGCATACCCTTAACAACTTTCTTGATAAGTTTCTCTGGGCTCTTAGCCAAAAGCTCGCCCGGAGTTGTTTCTCTCTGACCACCAGGATAACCAGTGTATCTCAAGTAAACACGGTCTGTAGCCTTGTTGCCTGTAATTTTAATCTTATCTGCGTTGATAATGATAACGTTATCACCGCAATCCACGTGCGGAGTGAAGTTTGGCTTGTACTTGCCTCTCAAAAGTTTTGCAACCTTTGAGCCCATACGTCCCAACACCTGGTCTGTGGCGTCAATAATGACCCACTCCTTCTTTACTGTTGCTTTGTTAGCAGAAATGGTTTTGTAACTTAAAGTATCCACTGCTTTAATTTTTTTTTAATTGTTAATTAATCATTCACTTGGCCAGCCCATTCGGGCAAAACGAACTGACCTATTCGCTCTTAACGAAATGGATAATAATTCAGGTCGCAAAGATATACATTTTTTTCTTTACTGAAAAACTTTCTGCTTTTTTTATTCAAAAAAATATTAGCCAAATTCCTCAAATCCTTTCATTTATGATTAAATCACAACAAATACCGCCTAAAATTATGCAATTTTTGAATTAAATTTGCTACATTTGCAGCTATAAAAAACTAGACGCTGCTACTGCAAAATTTGACTAACACAATTTACCATGGCAGCGTAAAAAAAAGAAGAAGTCTATGGTTATTAGGTACCTTGATCCGAAAGCGGATCTTACTTTTAAGAAAATTTTCGGCGAGCACAAGGATCTGGTCATCAGTTTCCTTAACGCCATGATTACGTTTGAAGACAAAGCAAAAATCGAGTCTGTCGAGTATCTCTCTCCGGAAATGATTCCGGACACTCCCATGAAGAAATATTCGATTGTGGACGTAATGTGCAAAGACGAATTTGGCAGGCTGTTCATCGTGGAGATGCAGATGATATGGACTCCCGAGTTCAAAGAGCGCATACTGAGGAACACGGCGAAGGCTTACAGCAACCAGCTTCCAGCCGGAGTTGAGTACGGAGAATGCAAGCCCGTCTATTCGCTTTGTTTGATTAACGAAGCTGTTTACAAAGACGACGACGAGTTCTATCATCACTTTGTATTGACAGACAAAACAAACGGCAACAGAATCCTTGACGGGTTGAACATAATATTCATAGAGTTGCCAAAATTCAAGGCAGACTCCGTCTCCGACCGTAAGATGCAGGTGCTATGGCTTAGATTCCTGACTGAGATTAACGAATCGACGTTCGAGATCCCGTCTGAGTTCACAGAAAACAAGGAGATTTCCAAAGCTCTGGAAATCGTCAAAGGCTTTGCCTTTAGCGACAAACAAATGCTGACTTATTATAAATTCTGGGACACTGTTGCTGTGGCCAAATTGTTCGACAAAGACTATGTGGAGGCTAGAAGCATGAAACGCGGCTTAGAAAAAGGATTGCGTCAAGGTTTAAAGCAAGGTATCGCTCAAGGAATTGAGCAAGGAATTGAGCAAGGTATAAAAATCTCAACCATCGAGACTGCAAAAAAGATGTTGTCAAAAGGCATCGAAATTGAATCTATCGCAGACATAACGGGATTATCTACAGATGAGATACTAAGTTTAAGGCAAGATTTATAGAAGTTGACATTAATTCAAAGGCTGCTCGTCTCCTTTACGGAACGGCAGCCTATTTTCTAAAACAACGTCTCACAAGTTTCGTTCAAATTGCCCTTATCAGCATTTCGCAATTTTTACAATCGAACTCCAGCTTGAATTTGTCACCCTTGTTGCTTACCAGGCTCAAAGGCTCTTTCAGTCCTTTGCCACCTTGCTTTGGACAATAGCCCAAACTAAACTTTATGCAATGTTTGCAACGCATCAGCTCGGCATTTGAGACCGGACTGCTTTCAAACGACCTCGCAATCTTTGACACGCCATGACTCTTGTAAAAATCCGCCGCTTTCGAATTGTGAACATTTCCCCGATAATCCAACTCTGCTTTTCCGTACTGATGGCTAGTTTGCGGAAACGTTCCCTCTCCCCTATCTCTTTTTCTCTCCCGCTCTTCTTCTAACTGTTCCACAAGCTGGCGTCGCCATTCCGACAAAACCCCTGCAGGTATAAAATACATCTTGTCAGTCTGCATGTCAACGTTATTCACATCATAAATAGTGTTGCCAGTCTTTGCCAATTGCGTCATAATTACGTCCCGTGCCTTATCCTTATTCTGAGCCTCAACTTTTTCAGCCTGCACTTTCAAAGACACCTCGCAACCGTCTTCGCATATCGCTCCTAAAGCAAATCCGCCTTCTATTTCTGCAAAAGTCATATTCACACGAACTTTACGGACTGCCGACTTTTTAGACAACACTTTTTCAAACTGATGATCGTAATTCCGGAAAACAGCTGTGCCTCTTCTTATGCAAACCTTATCCGACGGGAACAAAACATTACCCTCCGCCCGATTCACTTTAAATCCTGCAAATTCGCCTTGTTCGTTCATATAAGCAAACCCGTCGCCATTAGACATCTCCAAATCCGTCGCCACCGTCAGTGAATTTGCAGTCACATCTGTAACTATTCCGACATACTCACCCTTTGACTTAGGCGTATCAAACGCGCCAATCTCCGAAGTCCTTTCTTTCGTGAAATATGTAGTAAAGCCTCTGTGAAACGATTTTTCCAACTTTGGCTCAAACAGGTATGTGCAATTGCCCGACGACGCCTTTTTGTAGTCTGGCGACCCCTCGAGCAAAGCATCTAGTTTCTGTCTGTAATAGGCTGTGACATTTTTCACATAGGAAATATCTTTAAGCCTGCCTTCTATCTTTAAAGACGACACCCCTGCTTCTATCAAATCCTTGAGCGAGTCCGAAAGATTGAAATCCTTCAAAGAGAGCAGATGTTTGTTTCTCACAACCTCACGGTTTTCTGCATCATACAGAGAATACGGCAAACGGCAAAGCTGAGCGCACACGCCTCTGTTCGCGCTACGGCCACATACCGCCTGACTCAAATAGCACTGTCCGCTGTACGAAACGCACAAAGCTCCATGCACAAACGCCTCCAGTTTCACCTTGGTTTGCGCAGAAATCTGCCTGATCTGTTCAAAAGAGAGCTCTCTTGCCAGCACAACTTGGTCAAAACCCGCCTCTTCCAAGAACCTCACCTTTTCTACCGAACGATTATCCATTTGAGTGCTCGCATGCAAAGCTATCGGCGGCAAGTCAAGTTGAGTAATTCCCATATCCTGCACAATCAACGCGTCTGCTCCCGCCTCATAAATCTGCCGCACCATCTTCTCCGTCTCCGCCAGTTCCTTATCCGTCAAAATTGTGTTCAGCGCCACATAAACCTTAGCTCGAAAACGGTGAGCATAGCTTGCCAGCCTCTCAATCTCCTCCACAGAATTTCCTACCGCCGCCCTTGCCCCAAATTTTGGCGCTCCTATATAAACCGCATCAGCGCCATGATTCACAGCCTCTATGCCATGCTCCGCGCTTTTTGCCGGAGACAACAGTTCCACAACCCTCATTTTGCACCAATCTTAATGAATCTGCCCTATATCATAAGGAGTCTTCTGATAGACAAAATAGTTCAGCCAATTGGAGAACAGCAGGTTTGCATGGCCACGCCAGCGCACCAGCGGAGCATTGTCCGGATTATCCTCTTTGTAATAATTCTTAGGCATATCAATAGGCAGCCCCTTGTCCAGATCTCGACGATATTCGGTGTCCAGCGTGTTTGCCGCATATTCCGAGTGCCCTGTCACGAAGAACTCTCTGCCGCCTCTGGCCATAACCATATAAACACCAGCCTCTTCCGATTCCGATATTATGGACAGCTCCTTATTTTTCTGAATATCCTCCCTGCGCACCTCCGAATTTCGGCTGTGCGGCACACAAAACACATCGTCAAAACCTCTGAAAATAGGATTCCGGCTAGCCTCTTTAGACACGGTGTGTTCAAATATGCCAAACATTTTTTTGTCCAGCTTGTACTTCGGCACTCCGTAATAATGATAAAGCCCCGCCTGCGCCGCCCAGCAGATGAAGAAGGTTGACGTGACATGCGTTCTTGCCCAGTCAAATATCTCGCATATTTCAGGCCAATAGTTAACCTCCTCAAACTCAAGGTTCTCCACCGGAGCCCCTGTGATAATCATACCGTCATACTTTTTGTCTCTAAGAGAGTCAAAAGTCTTGTAGAACGCCAGCATGTGCTCTATCGGAGTATTTTTTGAAGTATGGCTCTTAAGCTGCATAAACTCAAGCTCTATCTGAAGCGGCGTGTTGGACAAAAGGCGGATCAGGTCCGTCTCTGTCGTTATTTTCAGCGGCATAAGGTTAAGCACCACTATTCGCAGCGGCCTTATGTCCTGACCCGAAGCCTCTTCCGAATCCTTCACAAAAATATTCTCTTCCCTCAACAGCCTGACCGCAGGCAACTCTATTGGTATATTTAAAGGCATAAAGTATAATTTTATTAACTTAATCAGAAGTCACTTAACGGCAATCTCCAATAAACCGGGCCGACATGATTTCATCCATCACCCTCTTGCTTATGAAAAATCGCCTTTATTCTCTAACAACCAACAAATTACCCCTCATTTCAGAAACAACAAAATAGAAACTTTTTTTGCGCGCGAAAGCGCCCTGCAGAAAACAGGCGCTTTCAAAAAAATGAATGAAAGGAAACACGTTGTTTACGCGCAAATATACAAAAAATTTCAAACAGTCGTTTCAACCGCCCTTTGAATTATCTCTCCTGCCAAATAACCTGCCCTCTTGCCATAAGGTTCCGTGCCGTCAGCCTTGCTGATATGCCGCTCCAAACGCTTCGCCTCATGCAATATCGTGCTCATAAGCTGCGGAAGGGACTCCGAATTAAACGTGCACACAACCGAACTGCGCGACTCCGAATTCGAGAACGTAAATCCGCCGTTCTTACTTCCGCCATGAAAATTAGCAAGACACTCAGCCTCGGTCTCTCTTGTCGCGCCAGCCCTCACTAACGCATCGGCAACCTCCTCCACGCTGAACGCCTCTATAAAGCACTCCACGTGCCAAGCTCCATTATATGTGTAAACATAAAATTTCATACTCTGCTCCTTTACATATAGTCACAGCAATGCAATATCCGCTCTGAATTTGACAAACGCCACAATCGTTTGACTAACCAACTCATATATGCAAATTCTTTAGAATTGCCATTACTTTTATCCTATTTTATTTTGTTTATTAGACATTTTTTTGTTTATTTGCACTGCAAAAATATAAATTATTTAGACAAATACAAAATAATTTAGGATTTTTCCTACTTAAAACACAAACCTTTTTGGTTTTTTTGTTTAAAATCCGAATTTATGGAGCAATATTTAAGATTTAAAAAGCTAATAGCGAGGCTTAAAGATGCAGGAATCATCGAGTCTCAGAAAGATTTATGCAAAAAGATAGGCTATAACGAAGCCTATTTATCTCAAATAATAAACGGAAAGGAGGATATTTCCGACAAATTCAAAGAAAAACTAAAAAGTTTAGATGATAGAATCAACATTCTTTGGCTAGAATCTGGAGAAGGCGAAATTCTGACGTCCGACACCGAAAACGCAATATGCCCCGCAACTTGCACCGGCCAAGATTCTGGCTGCGACGAAGAGAACAGCACCTTGTGCGGAGAGGTTATTTGCGGAAACAGACTCCCGTACGTGAAAACCGAGATTGTACAAGACAACGACCTGAGCATTAAAAAACTGGTCTTGCAGAAGTCTAACAAACTGATTCAAAAAACCTTGCTCGAACTAATCGGCAACAACGTCGATTACACTCAAAGGGTGATCACATCCGCCATGGCGCCGCTGTTTCAGCCCGGAGACCTGCTGTTCGTGAGGTTTCTGCCCGACAACGCAACGCCCATCAGCGGCGCTATCTATCTGCTCGACACAAAGAAGCACGGCGCCATGGTGAGACAGGTGTACCTGCAAGATGGCAAATACATACTGCACCCAATCAACCCTGATTATCTCGAAATACAGCTGCTGCCTGAAGATATTTTCAGCATCGGGCTGGTCGTGAGGTCTTTGCGGTCCGACTTCAACATGCCTCCGGGCGAGTCCGACCTCAGAACCACAATACAAAACAAGGACAAGCAAATGGAGCAGGTGCTAGAATCCAACGCCCAGCTCATTAACGAGATGATAAAGCAGAACGAAAGAATGGGCAAGATTGTCGATAAACTTGTAAACTGCAAGATAGACGAAAAAACGTTATGACAAACGTACCGCCTCAAAAAAAAAGTTCGGCATCGCACGAAAAACGGATCACCGTAAAATTTCGGTGGGAAAGATTTGAAAATATACTATCTTTGTGGTATGGAACAGCGTAAAAAGAAGATAGAAGATCCGTTAAAATTGTTGTTACCAAGTGTAATATACGATTATTTTGAGTTGGTACATACCGGATCACCGTAAAATTTCGGTGATCCCTAAACATCGTTCGGACACTTGATGTTACCCACTCAATATTATTTTTTTAATGTTGCTTGAATTTACAAATCATAATCTTGCAAATTAAAATTATTTTACTATCTTTGAATTTCTGATGTGGCAACTAAATTCTACTCAACATGGATAAACAAAAACTATTAGAGCGTTGTAAATATTATAAAGCTGAAAAATTTAATCCTTACGAAAGTCTCGAAACCCATAAGACCATGCTATGGGAATATGAAAAATTATGGGTCGAATGGACTTTAGCCGGCAATATAGGTTCAAATCCTCTCATTGGATACTTGCACGAATATATCAATGATGGCATGGAACTTTTCGAAGATTCCGACCAAACGCCTATTACATTGAAAGCTCTTCTATATAATCGTTTTAACCATTGGTGTCCGGGTCCGGGATTCGAACATTGGTACAAGACAAAGTATCAAAAAAAAGTGCCGCAAAAATAATTTAAGGCAGCTTATAGATTTACGATTTTTATTCGTAGTAAATCTTATTTCTGATACATTTAAATTCATTGAATTTGTCTCGTGTCTATTCTTCCGATTACGATGCTCGCATCGCTCCTCTGTAAAAAGAGTAATCGAAACAAATATGCTACAAAATCGCCTCGCCTAATTTTTAGAATATACTT
>JAGBRL010000043.1 GCA_017632345.1 Paludibacteraceae bacterium | reverse complement strand
CGTTTCACGAAAACGTGCGCTTGAGCACAAACTTTCAAATTTTAATTGACTTGACAGAGAAAAAACTTATCAAGGCTGTATATTTCTAAAAAAACATCTACAAAATTTTCTTCGGCTAATTTTGTTATATAATTTGCATTATGTTAAATAGAATTTTGCAGAGTTCAACCTTTTTCTTTTTTTCTCATTACTTCCTCTAGCATCTGGCTACTTTTTAACACCGCTACAATTCAAGTTTTCTGTACAACATTCCAGTTTTTCAAAAATATTGAAATCTCAGAGAGTTAAATTTCGAACGTAATTTTTGCGTTCCCGTCTGCTGATTTTTTATTTTGAGCAATAAAAACACCAGCAAAACAATAATCTTGCAAACACTTCAGAACATTGCCAAAATATCGTTCAAAATCTTTCTCGTCCTAATTTTATAGAAAATGCTTGAATTTCACATTTTAATGCAAAAAACGCTAAATATTTACTCAAAAAAATTGCCATATCAAAAAAAATGCTAACTTTGTAACTGATTCATAAAATTGCAAAATAGAATTATAATAATTAATATTAAACTGAAAAAGATGGCTAATTTAGATTTAACTAAGTACGGCATTGCCAATGTTAAGGAGGTTGTTTACAACCCTTCTTACGAACAGTTGTTCAAGGACGAAACTTGTTCTTGTCTTGAAGGTTTTGAAAAAGGTCAGTTGACAGAAATGGACGCAGTGAACGTTATGACTGGCGTTTACACTGGTCGTTCTCCTAAGGATAAATTCTTCGTTATGGATGAAACCAGCAAAGATACAGTTTGGTGGACATCAGACGAATATAAAAACGACAACAAACCTGTTTCTGTTGAAACTTGGAATGCATTGAAAGCCAAGGCTGTAGCAGAACTTTCTAACAAGAAACTTTATGTTGTTGACACATTCTGCGGAGCTAACGCTAATTCAAGACTTAAAGTTCGTTTCATCGTTGAAGTTGCATGGCAGGCTCACTTTGTTACTAATATGTTTATCCGCCCTACTGCTGAAGAATTGGCTAACTATGGCGAACCTGACTTCGTAGTTTACAACGCATCAAAGGCTAAAGTTGAAAACTACAAGGAATTGGGCTTGAACTCTGAAACTGCTGTTGTGTTCAACTTGACTTCTAAGGAACAGGTTATCCTTAACACTTGGTATGGTGGTGAAATGAAGAAAGGTATGTTCTCTATAATGAACTACTTGCTTCCTCTGAAAGGCATGGCTTCTATGCACTGCTCTGCTAACACTAACGAAAAGGGCGAAACTGCTATATTCTTCGGTCTTTCTGGTACAGGTAAGACTACCCTTTCTACAGACCCTAAGCGTCAGTTGATCGGTGACGATGAACACGGATGGGACGACGAAGGCGTGTTCAACTTCGAAGGTGGTTGCTACGCTAAGGTTATCAACTTGTCTAAAGAAAATGAACCAGATATCTGGAACGCCATCAAACGTGACGCTCTTCTTGAAAACGTTACTGTTGATGCTAACGGCAAGATTGACTTCTCTGACAAGTCTGTTACAGAAAACACTCGTGTTTCTTACCCTATCAACCACATCGAAAACATCGTTAAGCCTATATCTAAGGCTCCTGCTGCTAAGAAGGTTATCTTCTTGTCTGCAGACGCATTCGGTGTGTTGCCTCCAGTTTCTATCTTGACACCAGAACAGACTCAGTATTACTTCTTGTCTGGTTTCACTGCGAAATTGGCTGGTACAGAACGTGGCATCACAGAGCCAACTCCAACATTCTCAGCTTGTTTCGGTGCTGCTTTCTTGTCTTTGCACCCAACTAAATACGGCGAAGAGCTTGTTAAGAAAATGAAGGCTTCTGGAGCTACTGCTTACTTGGTTAACACTGGTTGGAACGGAACTGGAAAACGTATTTCTATCAAGGATACTCGTGGTATTATCGACGCTATTCTTGACGGTTCTATCGACAAGGCAGAAACTAAGCAAATTCCTATGTTCGACTTCAAAGTGCCTACAGCGTTGCCTGGTGTTGACCCTAAGATTCTTGACCCTCGCGACACTTACGATTGTGCTTGCAAATGGGAAGAAAAAGCTAAGGATCTTGCTGGACGTTTCATCAAGAACTTTGAAAAGTTCACTGGAAATGCAACTGGTAAGGCTTTGGTTGAAGCTGGTCCAAAATTGTAATCGAATTTTGTTTTTAATTTTTAAAGGAAGCCCGAATCCATCGGGCTTCTTTTGTTAGACTCTTTTTAAGAAAGATTTATGGAATATATTTTTGAACTTGCCATGAAGGTGCGCGATTATGAATGTGATTTGCAAGGAATTGTGAATAATGCTAATTATCAGCACTATATGGAACATACAAGGCATGAATTTATCAAAACTGCAGGCCTCAATTTTTCTGACTTGCACGACAAAGGTATTGACACTGTTGTCGCTAAGATTGAGATTGCGTACAAACGTCCGCTTAAAAGCGGCGACGAATTTGTATGTAAGCTAAATTTGAAAAAAGAGGGTTTGAGATATGTTTTTTATCAGGATATTTATCGTCTGCCAGATATGGTTTTATGCAACAAAGGCAGAGTTGACACTGTATGCGTGATAAACGGAAGGCTCGGAGTGTCTGAAGAGGTAGATAATGCTTTTGCGGCTGTGTTAAAATAAAAAAAATTCTATTGTTGTCATGGAAGAGGTTTTGTCATTTACTAATTTGATATTGCAGTCTTTAGGTCTTAATCCTAATATGGCGGACAAGCTTGACCGATTTGTGATTTTGTTAGTCATAGCCTTGTTAGCTTTTATTACAGATATTGTGGTGCGCAAAATATTAGTCGGCATCGTCTACAATATAGTTAAAAAGACTAAAAACAAGTGGGACGACCTCTTTTTAGACAAAAAACTTCTTAACGACTTAGCTCTTTTTGCACCTGCAGTTTTGGTTTATGCACTGTTGCCGCTCGCTTTTCAGCAAGAGCCTGACATCCTGTTCTGGAGCCGCAAATTCATACTGGTTTTCATGTCTATATTGCTGATTATCACAATAAACACAAGCATCGGCATTGTACAGAAAATCGCAGAGGTTTCTCAACGACTAAAGGGCAAAACTCTTAACGGCTTTTTTCAAATATTAAAAATCATCGTTAGCTTTACAGGCGCGATTATAATTGTCAGTATCATAATAGACAAGTCGCCCACCACTCTTTTTGCAGGGCTCGGAGCGTCCGCTGCCGTACTAATGCTAGTGTTTAAAGATACAATTGTGGGCTTTGTTTCAGGAATCCTGCTGTCTTCCAACAAAATGTTGCGTGTCGGTGATTGGATTACGTGTAAAAAACATAATGTGAATGGCGTAGTTATAGAAATTTCACTTAACACTGTGAAAATAAGGAATTTCGACAATACTATTATAACAATGCCTCCTTACTCTTTAGTAAGCGACTCTTTTCAGAACTGGAGGAATATGCAGGAGAACGGAGCAAGACGTATCATGCGTTCAATTAATATAGACATGCATAGTGTTAAATTTTGCACCAAAGAGATGATAGAGAAATATCGCAAAATTAGTTTGATAAAAGACTATATTGATTCTCAAGAAAAACAATTCTACGAATATAATTTGCAGAACGGCATAGACGACTCTGTCATGGTAAATGGCATGAGACTTACTAACATAGGTGTTTTTAGAGCTTATTTGCAGCGTTATATTGAAAATCAGCCTACAATAGACAAAAATCAGATATACATGATAAGGCAAATGGAACCGACTGAGAACGGACTGCCTATTCAAATATATTTTTTCACAACAAAATTCCAATGGGTTGCTTATGAGGGGGTTATGGCCGACGTGTTTGACCATATCATAGCCGTGATTCCTGAGTTTGACTTAAATGTTTTCCAAAATTTGACAAGCAAAGACATTATTTTCAACGATATAAAACTTACTTGATCCACCTCAGATCACCAATGCCCTTGCCTCCGCGTCCGCCATTCTTGAGAGTCTCACAACCTATTGTGAAATCGCCTATCGCGCGGTCTGCATATTTGGGGTCATAATTGTCAAAAACAGACTCGATTTTGCCCCATTCCGCCACCTCTGAAGGAGTGATAGGGAATCTGTAAAACACATTGTTATAGCAATACGAATTGCCTTTGCCGCCCAAAATAAAACCTTTCGAGTGCTTGCCTGATTCAGAATCGTAACACTTTGTATTTGAGAATATTGTGTTTTCTATCGTAAAGAGTCCGTCACTTTCAGGGACATTTATCAAATATTTGCTATCTATTGCGTCTGTGCTGCCGAAATTATCAAATGTGCAGTTTCTTATCACAAAATTCTTTAAAGAAGAAGCGTCTCTATTACTGAAAAAGCCATGTCCCATATCATAAAATGTGCAATTTTCAAGGACAAACTCCTCTATCTCCATTCTGTCTAATTTAAAGTTTTCGTAAGAATTTTCACCTTCTCTGTTCACATTATACACGATGCAGTTCCTGAAAGCAATATACTTGACTGTTTGCTCGCCTTTTGCACCACGATTGCCTCGTATTATGCAATTTTTCAAATGATGAATTGTGCACCCCTCCACTATCAAAGTATCTAAACTCTCAAAATCTGTTGTAAAATCGATAAAATAACTATTAAGTTCATCATAACTATTGCCCCCAAACGCAAAGCCTGAAAGCGTGAGATTTCTGAATATAACACTTCCTATTTTTCCCTTTAACGATACAGACTTAGGGTAAATCTCAACCGCATCTTCCGAATTTGATGACGACTGCAGAGTGACAGACTTGCCATCTATTTCTATGTTTTTACCTCCAATGGGATAAGTTCCTGGCTCAAAAATAATGACAGAGCCATCTTCTAAATTAGACAACAAACTGTCTATATCCAATGACGGGTCTATAACTATTTGATTCTCTGATTGTTTTGCTTTAGTTTTAAAGTTACCTGTACCAACGCAAACATTCCCGGCAAAAAGGGATACTGCATAAGATGTAGAAGGCTGCAAATCATTTACTACTACGTATTTCTTTTCCAAATTTTCTGCAGAAAGTTCCTTAACCTTAACATCGCCCTTTTCTGAGGATAAAACAACACTACCTAAGTCTAAATTACAGTTCCATAAAATGCACACAGAATCAGAACCTGCTACCAAATCCGTTATAGCATTCTCCATAACCACTTCAAATTCAGAGATTTGCCATCGAGAAGAGAACTCTTCGTTAATATTGTTAGACCTCACGCGCAAATAAAAATACCCAGGAAAAGCCTCTATTTCACATCCTGAAGCTGCCACAATCGTATCTTTTATTACATGGCTGAAATCTGCGACATCAGAGATTTGAAGCGTATATGAAACAGAATTGCTGACCTCTTCCCAAAAAACAGCCACTTTAAAGCCATCTTTCACCTGCACCGAAAGATTCAAAGGCCTGAAATTTCTCACGCTTGTCTCCTTATCTTCTTCCGAACACGCGAAAAAAAACATTATTAAAGTCATTAATATGCATGCTGTTTTTTTCATAAATCTCAATTTTTAATTAATTCCTGTGCTTTTTGAGGTATCGGTAAAAAACGGTTTTGATCAGGGTTTGCCTCAGCTACTCTGTCGATGTAAGAAGTTGACAATTTGCTCTTCCATTTTGAGTTTGACGCCGCTTTCACATCAAAATCATCACTGACATACAATTTGTCTATATTAGCAATTTCTATGGTTTCTCCGTCGTCAGACAATTTCCAATAAACTTTTTGAGGCACATTTTCAAAAGGAGGTTCTTCCGTCTGAATTTTAACCAAATCAGTTTTGCACTTTTCAATCTTATCCGCAAGCAGTCCCCAACGAATCAGATCATATTTCCTTATACCTTCTCCAGCAAACTCCCACGCACGCTCATCAACCAACGCATTAAAAAACAAATCCTTACCATTCAACGAATCCACATAATCATGTACTTTCTCTTTCTGCGAAGACTCGTTAAACGCTCTTTTACGAACCTCCTTCAATGCATTTTTTGCAATATCAGTTGGCCCATCATTCAATTCATTCTCCGTTTCAGCTAGCATCAAAAGTACATCCGCAAAACGCATAAAAGTATAATTTACCCCAGTGTACTTAGCCGAGCCTGTCACCGCCGGCTTTATCCACTCCTTTCTCCATTTGGCAAGTGTCACAGCTGTTATGTTAGTCAGACTCTGAATCCCGTCTGACGTATATTTATAAACTGCGCATGTTACGTTTCTACGGCAATCAGCCGTATCATAAGAGTAAAAAAATGAAGGTGGCGCATACATTCCGGCTTCCGACTTTCCGTATTTTACATTCTCTTCATGCTTAACACCTATGTAATACCCAAGCTCTCCTCTATTCAATTTTCCAAAAGCCAATTCAAACATATTTTCTCCATAAGTCAAATCCTTTTCATACTGACATTGAGACCTGAAGATTGACTCAAAAGACGGATTCAAAGCATGCTGATACGATTCAACAACCTCCTTGCACTCTCTGTTTGCAATTTCATAATAATAAATTCTGTCGTGCGGTTTCTCGTTATTCTCAGTCATTCCGCATCCTGCTCTAAACAAAGCGACTCTAGCCAACAACCCTTTCACAAACCCTTTGTGCACACGTTCAGAAGTGCCCAATTCAGAAAACCAAGGCATCAGCTCTTTAGCCTCCGCAAGGTCTTCTATCAGGCCATCCAAAATTTCGGTTCTGCTCGTCTTGGGCAATATTAAAGACTGAGAGAACTCTGACGGTTCACGTTTCAGCGGCACATCGCCAAAGTTCTTAACCAAGTCAAAATAAAGAATGGCTCTCAGCGTCAATGCCTCGCCGAGCAGTCTGCGCATTTTCTCACTTTGCATACCTCCACCGTCAGTTAAAACATTGCTGGAACGTATTCCGCTAACGCAAAGATTTGCCCTCTCTATAGCCTGATAAAGGCTTGTCCATGTTGCATAAAGTTCTGTGTTACTTGACGTTGCAACATACCTTGCCACCCCTCTCCTACCATTGTCAGTGTCTCCGGATATATATTCCACATCTGTATTCATAGAGAAATACATCGACAACTTTTTGCTATAAAGGTTATCATCGCACATAGCCGAGTAAATGCCAACAACAGCCTGTTCCGCCAGATCCACGTTAGAAAATACAAGTTTTTCTGTATAAGTGGAGTCTGACTCAGCTGAAAAATAATCGTCGCACGCACTCAACGCGAAGCTCAAAACTAATAATATGTAAACTACCCTGTTCATAAATCCATTACAATATTCGGAAAAAATTTTCACACAAACCATATTTCATTCTAGAAAAATAAAAAAACGCTCAATTTTGGGAATTTTGACATCGTCTCATACCTCATCACCTACCTTTTATGTAACGATTTACAATTTTTCGGCCTTAAAATTTGCCATTGTCATTTTTTTGACTTATCTTGAATTTTAAAAATTTAGACTTATGCAGAAAAGGTGGCTCATATTATCTCTAATGGTTCTTCTCTTCTCTGCCTGCAATTCAGGCTCGAACCATAAAGCGGAAGTTGAATCTCTTCCGCAGGAGGATTCTGCAAGTCTGTTTATTAACGACAGTTCGCTTATTGTAGCAACATTATCTCGCTCCACATCTTTCTTTAGTATAAGAGGTGAAAATATGGGGTATGAATATGAATTGGCCGAGCGTTTTGCAAAATCATTAAACAGAAAACTTTATGTTGTCACCGCAAAAGACATGAACAATCTCGTGCAAATGCTTGAAGACAAAGAAGTTGACCTTATTGCATATCCTTTGTCTATAACTAATGAGTTCAAAGGACGCGTAAAGTTCACAGAACACGAATATATAACTAAACAGGTGCTTGTGCAAAAAAACAGCAAAAAAAATACTCCGGTCAAAGATGTTACAGAACTCATTGGCAAAGAGATTGTTGTGGTCGAAAATTCAAAATATCATGAAAGATTGAAAAATCTGAACGACGAAATTGGCGGAGGAATAAAGATAACAGTCGTTGACAATGAGGAAGACGAAGAAAAGCTGATAGAAAAAGTTTCTAAGGGCGAAATTGAATATACAATAGCTGACGATAATATTGCAAAAATCAACAAGACTTATTATAACAACATAAACATCTCCGTACCAATAAGTTTCGAACAACGCTCTGCTTGGGCTGTTGCTCTCGCTAACGACGAGCTGCACAACGCGGTAAACAAATGGTTCGGCGAGTCTAAGAACAACTACATATACCACTATTTATATAACAAATACTTTGAAAAGAAACGTGCTAATTCTAACGAAGTTCCGCTCTATTTGAACAAATACAAAATTTCGGAATACGACCATTTTTTCAAAAAAAATGCGAAAACAATAGGCTGGGACTGGAGATTGCTGGCGTCTATGGCCTACCAGGAGTCACGTTTTAATCCGGATGCGGTCTCTTGGGCTGGAGCTATGGGACTTATGCAAATAATGCCTGCTACCGCAAAAAATCTTGGAGCTGACAGTTTGGCTATAAAAAACGCCGAGACAAATATTGAACTTGCGGTAGTTTACTTGCAAAAATCTGAAAAGTATTTCACCAAAATCGAAGACCCTGCAGAACGTATTAAGTTTTTGCTGGCAAGTTATAATGCAGGTGCTGGACATATTCAGGACGCTATGGCCTTGGCTGAAAAATTTGGGAAGGACCCATACAAATGGGACGACAACGTTGACAAATTTATTTTGCGAAAAAGCAATCCTGACTATTTCGACGACCCTGTCGTTAAGCATGGCTACCTTCGCGGTCATGAAACGTACAACTACGTCAAGGAAATTTTGATTCGTTACCAAGAATACAAACTGAAGATAAAAAAATGACAAGCCGCAATGCTTGCGCGCTAAACCACAAATCCGCAATTCCTGCAAATATCTTCCGTCACGACTTTGTTTCTGAAGCCGTTCAGCATATTTTCCACCCGTTCTTTTTTAAGTATGTCCTCTAAATTTTCTGTTAATATATTGCCAAGCGGAATACTTGCATCTGCATCAAGGCAACAAGGCACAACCGTTCCGTCAGAAAGTATCGCAATATGATCTTTCAAAGCATAACACCCTCTGTTTGTAATATTTAACTCTTTTTCTCCCGGCCATGAAAAACGGGCTGCATTTTGAAGGAATATATGCGGCGCTAATTTTATATTGCGAGTTTCTAAAAGATCTTTTTCTGTGATATCTAGACAGAAAAAGTCATTTATCTTATTAAGGCAAAACCTGTTGAACATAGCTACATCTTCAGCACCTTTATTCCACAATCGAAGAGAAAAATAACTTCTTTCAGCCTCTTGGCTTGCAAAATCCAGCACTTCGTCAATATAAGAGTCCAGATTTTCCTTTTTGACATTTTCTGCCGCATCATGCAGCGAAACATTATACTGGCGAATATAACCAAGCTCTAAAATTTTCCTCTTGCTTCGCAACAAAGATCCGTTTGTTGTCAAGTTAACTTTAAAACCTTGTTTATGAGCAATTTCCAGCAACAATTCTATTTGAGGATGCAGCAAAGGCTCTCCAAGCACATGCAAATAAATATAATCAGTATAAGGCTTTATACGAACAAGTGTCGCCGAAAAATCCTCCGGCGACACAAACCTTTTGTCACGAAACGACTTGAAACAGAAACTGCAAGAGAAATTACATACGTTCGTGACTTCCACATATATTTTCTTGAATCTCATCAAGGATTATACTCGAAGATTCCTGTGTTATAAGTAGAACGCAACCATTTGCTGTAAGGAAACTTATACCCTACCGAGAACAAAAGTCCCAACGACTTGCACTCTGTCAGGCCATAAGACACACCAAGAGTACCGCAAAGTCCGCTAACCTTTTCATGCTGCACTTCATAAGAGATTTTAAAAGCTACACCGTAGTCGAACTGGTCAGGAATCAAATCTTCAGAAAACTCTTCAGGAGCAAGCGCGTTCATTGCACGGAAATAAGAGTCATCCGCAAACGTCCCTACATCCTGAGTCTTACCACCCACACCACCAGACACATATATGCCAAGTCCTGGAGAAAGACGACCCGGACCTACATTTCTTATGCTATAAAAAACAGTTACCGGCACTTTTATGTAAACGGCACCTACTTTGTCTATAAGATCCGTATTTGTACCTTCCGCAGCAATCTGCAATTCCGGCTGAACAGACCAATAGTCCCCAATTTGCAACTCAGCCAGTCCTCCTGCATGAAAACCAGGTTTAAAGCCTGTGCCAAACTTTGAGTCAAAATCACCGCCCCACTTTGTCATATTGAAGCCGGCAGAAACTCCGAATCTCACTTTAACATCCTCTTGCGCGCTTGCACCAAGGCAAGTTAATAGCAAAGAGATTATAAAAAACGCCTTTTTCATCTATATCTATTAAGTTAAATACTCAAAACCAACTTTTTAGGACTTTTTAACCCTAAACGGAACAAAGTTAATGAAAAAAAAGTGATATTGCAAAACGTTCAACAATAAAATACAAAATATATTCAAAACTCCGCATCACATTCGCAGCAAATTGCACTTAGCCCAAATGGTTTGAACTATGCTTCTCATTGACAAATAACATACAAACGAAAACCATATAGCATGATTTTCATACATTTCTATCAACGAATAATATAGACTAAAAAATGTAACTGTTGCAATAATCATAGTCCACGCCATTGTCCTGACTGCCGTGGCGCCTACACATACACCGTCCCACAAGAATGCCGAAAATCCTGCAAAAGGAATGGCCAGCACCCAAAAATAATATTTGGCAGACTCGGTCACCACGTCTGGCTCATCAGTCAGAAACGATATAAATTCAGAAGCAAATAATCCATACAAAACAGTGAAAATCAACGACAAAGAGCCGCCCCACTTAAATATGGACTTTATAACCTCTTTCAGATTGAATTTGTCATTTGCTCCTATATACTTTCCCACAAGAGCCTCTCCGGCGTAAGCGAAACCGTCCATAAAATAGGAGAAAAGCGTAAAGAGTTGCATCATCAATGTATTGACAGCCAGCACCACAACACCTTGTTTTGTTCCTGCAACAGTAAAAAATGACGTTACCAAGACAAGGCACATCGTTCTTACGACTATGCCAAAATTCAGCTTGAAAAAGCCTCCAAGCCCAACTGTATTCAGCAACAACCTCCTATCTACAAACCTCAGGAAATGCCTGGCGTAAAACTTCGCCCACAAAACAACCGCAAGCAAAAGTCCAGATATTTGCGCTAAAGCAGAGCCCAACGCAACACCTTCGATACTCATGTCCAAAACATAGACAAAAAATAGGCTCAGGACAATGTTCACCACATTGATAGAGATAGCTATGAACATCGGAATCTTAGAATTTTGCATTCCTATGAACCACCCTTTGAAGGCGTACAGACCCAGCACTGCAGGAGCCGCCCAAATATTTATATGGAAATATTTTTCTGCCCAAAATCTGACCTCTGGATTCGTGTCTATAAAGTCAAAAGCAACATCGGCTATGAAATGCCTAAAAATTATAAATAAAAGAGCCAAGCCCAAAGCCACCTCCAACGCCCTTACAAGCACAGAGGCCATCTCTCTGAAATCTTTTCTTCCGTATGCCTGAGACGCAAGTCCGCTTGTCCCCATCCGCAGAAATCCGAAATTCCAGTACAGGATATTGAACAACAGACCACCCACTGCAACAGCCCCTATATAGATAGCCGAACCCAGATGTCCCACTATCATCATATCTACCAACCCAAGCAGCGGCACGGTTATGTTTGAAATTATTGAGGGCAGTGCCAATCTAAGCACTTTCACATTCATTAAATCTGTTTTTTTACCGTTCAACGGCTTCATCTCGAATTTTTTATTATTTTACATTTTGAAAGAAAAAACAGCGCAAAGTCAACTGAAAACTCTTGCGAATACTATTGTTAGCACTTTACGCAAATATCATTCTCGCAACACATTGTCATTCACCTCTCCTTTTTTACATCTTCTTAAGAAGACAAAATCTGCCAATATCACAATAAATGTAAGAACCTCAGCACACGGCACCGCAAGCCACAAACCATCTACACCTATAAGTTTCGGCAAGATTATAAACGCTGGTATCATTAGTATAAAACCTCTCAAAAGCGTGAACCATGTTGCCCTCCGAGCAAGCTCTATACTTTGGTAAAATCCTACAAAAACAATATTCAACGCAAAAGTTACAAACCCAGCCGCAAAAACTTTAAGCCCGTTGATAGCGATTGGGTACGCTTGCGCATCCTCTTTCAAAAACATCAAAGTGAGCGGTTCTGGCAAATAAACAAACAACAATGTCACCAACGCGCCACAAAGCACCGCCATGAACAATGTAATACGAAAAGCTGACACCACCCTGCTTTTGTTGCCTGCCCCATAGTTGTAACTTACTATAGGCTGTGCTGATTGTGTTATAGCGCTGCTTATCATAAAAAATATAGGAATAAGATAACAAACAACACTAAACGCCGCCACACCGTCTTCGTGAAGCATTCTGACGAAAATACGGTTGCCCACAAGCATCATCACAGACATGGAAAACTCGCCAAGCATCACAGGGAAGCCAAGCCTGAGCATGCTCCATAGATTACGGCTGCTCATCTTCGATATTTTCTTATTTAACTTCAGCGGATACAGCTTCAACGTCTTTACAGACCGTTTCATATAAACAAGTACAGCCACGGCGCTGGCGCAACAACTCAAAAACGTAGCGAGAGCCGCTCCCTTAAGCCCCATATCCAAAGGAAATATGAACACATAGTCCAGCACTATGTTCAGAACAGATGGTAAAATAGTGCAAAATGACGCATAATTTGGAGAGCCGTCCAACCGTATCAGGTACATGCCCACCGCCTCAAACATATATATAACGCAAGAGAACATGGTAAAGTAAAAGTAATCAAGGGCTAAAGGCATAAGTCTCTCCGTGCAACCTAAAAGCCTCAGAATATCAATAGGGAAAATGCAACACAACAGCAGAATTATCAGCATGATAAATAAAGAGCCTGCCAACGCTTGAGTGGCGTTTATCCTTGCCGCCTTGATATTTTCTTTGGACAGCTGTATGGCTATCACAACCGAAGCACCAGAACCGAACATAAAACCTATCCCGGAACTCACATTAAAGAGCGGAGACACAATGTTGACAGCCGCCAAGGCATCGCTGCCGCATCCATGTCCCACGAAAATTCCGTCCGCAATGCTCAGAAGCACCCCAAAAATCATCCCTACAAGCGTCGGGACAAATATTTTAGCGAAAAGCGCCGGAACATTCCCCTTTCCTAAATCAATCGTGCTATGATCCATACTTTTTAGCTTTTCTGCAAATTTAATGATTTTTTTCACAAAAGAAAGTCTTGGAGCAAATTTGTCACAATGTTATACAATATATGACAAGCGTCTCGTACAAGGTGAATCAAAATGTTCTTTTGTGAAATGCGCACAAATAAAAAGGACTGTTTTTCTGTTTTTCTGTTTTTTTTGTATTTTTGCCGTGTCTTGCTTTGTATGCGACATTAAGGCAAGCGAACATACTGCTAATGAAAAAGAGTTATTTGCTGATGTTCAAATTTTCAACTATCAATAGTGAACTTAATGATTATGTCATCAAAAACCATCAAAATATTTAAAGTGCTGACAATGGCCGCTCTGATGTATTTCCTCTTGGGATTCACTCTTTGCAGCCGAACCTATGGCCCGTCCATCAAAATAAGCGAAAAATCCGACAACTATTATATGGATCCCTACGGAATATATTTCTGCAAAAATCATGATATGATCGTTTATAATTGCAGCAATTGGCATTACAACGTTTTTCGCTTAAAAGATGCGGATCTATTCTCTTTTGAAGTAATCAATGACATATATTCAAAAGATAAGCAAAATGTATATTGTAAAAATTGTATTATAACAGATGCGGATGCTTCCACTTTTGAAGTGATTGACAACATATATTCCAAAGACAAGCTAAATGTATATTATAAAAATTGTATTATAACAGATGCGGATGCTTCCACTTTTGAAGTGATTGACAACATATATTCCAAAGACAAAAACCACAAATACTGTCAAAATGGGATTCTTTTGGGACTCGATCCATCCTCCTCTCCTATAGATGGTTTGCGCTTAACTACCGATGGCGCTCATTTATATTGGCATACGAGATATGGCGCGTCGCGTTTGCTCGAAGGTATCAGTCCGTCATCTTACAAAGTTTTGACAGAAGACAGAGAGAATCAAAAATTCGACAAGTTCTTCGTGAAAAACGACAGCCTCATATATCAAATAGAAGATGACGAGGTGAGCAGGGTAGAAGGCTTCGACCTGGCTTCATTTGAATTTGTCGGTTCTGATGTGATAAAAGACAAAAATCGAATAACTTGCAATAATTACGAAGTAAAGGCTGACAACGCTTCAGTGTATGTTGTGAGAAGTCAGGATTCAGAAGGGATTCCGCATAATAACATCATTTGCGATAAAGATTGGTTATATCACTACACACTTAATTTCGACACTCTGATTTGCCATTGTAAAATCGCCTCAGACGGTAATAAGTTTGAAGCTATTGAAGGCACTAATAAAATTCGGTGTGGAAGAAATATCATAATCATAAACCATGACGATTATTATGTTGGAGAAAATGAACCTACGCAAACTTTTGACGAAAGCGAAAGTGCAGTTAATGGGAAAGCACAATCATTGGAATAAGACCCTACCCCTAAAAAATAATGAACTCTAAAATACAATGCTATGTTTGAAAGGATAAAGGAAAAACGCAGAGAAATCAAGGAGTTGCGCCAAAAGCAGTTGGAGTCGTTACCCGACTATGTATCCAACCCTACATTGAAGAAGTGTGTCATTCCTTTTGCCAAACTATACCCCATATTGCTTGCGATTGCCGTGACAATCGGACTCTTTATATTCCCAGTCGTTCGGGCTGGACAAGTTGGCTGGGCGATACTTATGCTGTATCTTGGAGGATTCCCAATAACAATTGCGGCCATATTTCTGATTTATTATTTAACGTTTTACTTTACAAAATGGGCGGTTATAAAACTCTTCATCTCTATGTTTGAAAAACGCAGAGAAATCAAGGAGTTGCGCCAAAAGCATTTGGAGTCGTTACCCGACTATGTATCCAACCCCACATTGAAGAAGTGCATCATTCCTTTTGCCAAACTATTCCCCTTATTGCTTGCGATTGCCGTGACAATCGGACTCTATCTATTCCCAGTCGTTTGGGCTGGGCCAGTTGAATGGGTAATACTTATGCTGTATCTTGGAGGATTCCCTATAACAATCGCGGCCATATTTCTGGTTTATTATTTAACGTTTTACCTTACAAAGAGGGCGGTTATACAACTCTTCATCTCTAACAATTTCGATGTCAAGTTATTGATAATTGGAATTTTGATATTCGTCATACTTGCTATTGTAACCGAATTTAGGATAATTCTTGACGTGTACAATTTTTAGGGCTCTTTCGATTCGTCTTATTGTAACAAACCATCATTGTCCTTTTCAACCTAACAAAAACGTCTAATACAACAAAGGTACGCAATTTACAATTTCAAACTTAGATGCACTTTTTTCTTTCAAAAGAAAGATTTTTATCGCAATAAAAATTTGTACTTTACGAAAAGTTTGTATTTTTGCAAAAAAGAAATAAGGTATATGAGTTTACATATTCTGCACATAGTTCTCTGTGTCGTCGTGACGGTCGTTGCAAGCCGTTAAGACAGGAGAGGTGTGTAGTCTGTTCGCATAACGAAGCCTTTCTCGCTCGAGGAGGGCTTCGATGTTTACATATACCAAAAATTAAGTTAATAAAATTAAGTTACAGATATGGCAAATCAACTCAGAAGTTCGTTCAGCACTCAAGGACGACGCATGGCTGGAGCGCGAGCTCTTTGGAGAGCTAACGGAATGAAAGAAGATCAAATTGGCAAACCTATAATTGCCGTTGTAAATTCGTTTACTCAATTTGTGCCAGGACATGTGCACCTGCACGAAATAGGCCAGAAAGTGAAAGCTGAAATCGAAAAATTAGGGTGTTTCGCTGCAGAGTTTAACACTATCGCTATCGATGACGGCATCGCGATGGGACATGACGGAATGCTCTACTCTCTTCCTTCTCGCGACCTTATCGCTGACAGCGTGGAATACATGGTGAACGCCCACAAAGCTGACGCGATGGTCTGCATCAGCAACTGCGACAAGATCACTCCAGGAATGCTCATGGCCGCTATGCGTCTTAATATCCCTGCCATATTTGTATCTGGAGGACCAATGGAAGCTGGTGAACTTGGCTCTCAGCATCTTGACTTAATCGACGCAATGATTAAGGCTGCCGACGACTCTGTTTCAGACGACGAAGTGGCTAAGATCGAACGCGCTGCTTGCCCAACCTGCGGCTCTTGCTCCGGAATGTTCACGGCAAACTCTATGAACTGCTTGAACGAAGCTATTGGGTTCGGCTTGGCTGGCAACGGAACGGTCGTTTCAACTCACAAGAATCGCGAGAACTTGTTTGTAGAAGCTGCAAAACTAATTGTAGAAAACACCTATAAATACTATAGAGATGGGGACGACAGCGTACTTCCGCGCTCTATCGCCACAAGAGAAGCATTCCTCAATGCAATGACTTTGGACATAGCCATGGGAGGCTCAACAAACACCGTGCTTCACCTGCTGGCTATCGCCAACGAAGGCGAAGTGAACTTCACTATGGACGATATTGACGCTTTGTCAAGGAAAACACCTTGTTTGTGCAAGGTCGCTCCTAATACACAGAAGTATCACATTCAAGACGTGAATCGTGCCGGTGGAATTTTGTCTATCATGGCAGAACTTGCAAAAGCAAATCTCGTGAACACTAATGTTAAACGTGTTGACGGTCTTACTCTTGGCGAAGCCATCGAAAAATACTG
The DNA here is from genome assembly GCA_017632345.1 of Paludibacteraceae bacterium. Classification (GTDB taxonomy): domain Bacteria; phylum Bacteroidota; class Bacteroidia; order Bacteroidales; family Paludibacteraceae; genus RGIG9379. Next base: position 50,349 of record JAGBRL010000043.1, on the reverse strand, counting down.
CATAACCAACAGCAATGCAGACAAGAACGCGATAGAACGCTACAAGTCAGCTCCTGCGCGCAAATTCAATTTGGAACTTGGCTCTCAGGAGTGTATGTTCGACGAATTTGACACAGACCGAGCAAACGGCTGCATACGCGATATTGAGCACGCCTACACTAAGGACGGCGGTTTGGGAATTTTGAAAGGGAACATCGCAATCGACGGCTGCGTGATCAAAACTGCCGGCGTTGACGAAAGCATCTGGAAGTTCAGCGGACCGGCTAAGGTTTTCCAGTCTCAGGATGATGCTTGCAAGGGTATTCTTGGCGGGAAAGTTGTCTCTGGCGATGTGGTTGTAATAACTCACGAAGGGCCTAAGGGCGGTCCTGGAATGCAAGAGATGCTATATCCAACCTCTTACATCAAGTCCAAACACTTGGGCAAAGAGTGTGCTTTGATAACTGACGGACGTTTCTCTGGAGGCACATCTGGACTGTCTATCGGACACATTTCCCCAGAAGCTGCTTCAGGCGGAAATATAGGGCTTGTACGTGACGGCGACATCATTGACATTGACATTCCGAACCGTTCTATCAACGTCAGACTTTCTGATGAAGAGCTCGCGCAAAGACGCAATGAGGAAGAGGCTCGCGGAAAAGATGCTTGGAAGCCAAACAGAGACAGAGTTGTGTCTAAGTCATTGCGCGCATACGCCAGCATGGTGGCTTCGGCAGACAAAGGCGGTGTTCGAATTGTAGAATAATTTTTCAGTAACCGTATTTTAGTACGGTTCTTCCTTTAGATTGTTTATTTATGAGTAACAAAATAAAAGGCTCGGAAGCATTAATTAAATCGCTTTTGGCCGAAGGAGTTGACACTATTTTCGGGTATCCAGGTGGTGCCATCATCCCTACGTTTGACGCTTTATACGATTATCAGGACAAGATTAACTATATCTTGACAAGGCATGAGCAAGGTGCCACTCACTCTGCTCAGGGATATGCTCGCGTGTCTGGCAAGGTCGGAGTTTGCATCGTGACTTCCGGACCTGCGGCCACTAACGCTATAACTGGCATTGGCGACGCCATGATGGACAGCACGCCTATGGTGGTCATTGCAGGACAAGTTGGTTCGTCTCTACTTGGAACTGACGCTTTCCAAGAGATTGACGTTGTTGGTATAACTCAGCCTATCACCAAATGGTCCTACCAGATACGCAGCGCGGAAGAGATTCCTTCGGCTGTTGCTCGTGCGTTTTACATTGCCAGAAGCGGACGTCCGGGTCCTGTAGTGCTAGACTTCGCAAAAAATGCGCAGACTGAACTTGTTGACTTCAAATATGAAAAGTGCAAGTTTACCAGAGGTTACATTCCGTCTATGCCGATAAAACAAAAGCATATTGACGACGCAGCCTCAATAATAAACAACGCAAAAAAACCGCTGGCTTTAGTCGGACAAGGTGTTATTCTCAGCAATGCGGAAAAAGAGCTGCTCTCATTCTTGGAGAAAGCTGACATTCCGGCCGCATCGACATTGTTAGGCCTTTCGGCTATGCCTTCTGATTTCAGACTCAACAAAGGGTTTATCGGCATGCACGGAAATATAGCGCCAAACATGAAGACTAACGAGTGCGACGTGCTTATTGCAATTGGCATGCGTTTTGATGACAGAGTGACAGGAAAGCTTGACACTTACGCAAAACAAGCTAAAGTAATCCACATAGACATAGACCCGTCAGAAATAGGCAAGAATGTAGCTGTTACAGCCAAGATTTTGGGTGATGCAAAGGCTGCCCTCTGCGCTCTTACTGAAAAGACTGAGCCTGCAACACACACCGAATGGATTAACTCTTTTGACGACTTTGACAAACTTGAGTTTGACAAAGTTATAGAGAAAGAACTTTATCCTAAAAGTGGCGACATAACAATGGGCGAAGTTGTCAGAAAAGTCTCTGAAGCGACAAACAACAACGCAGTCCTAGTAACTGACGTTGGCCAGAATCAGATGATGTCCGCAAGATATTTCAGATTCTCTCAGACCAGAAGCGTTGTAACTTCCGGAGGGCTTGGCACTATGGGCTTCGGCATTCCTGCCGCCATAGGCGCTAAAGTTGGCGCACCTGAAAGAACTGTATGTATGTTTGCGGGCGACGGCGGCTTTCAAATGACCATACAGGAGCTAGGCACTATCATGCAAAGCAATATCGGAGTGAAGATGATTGTGATGAACAACAACTATCTCGGAATGGTTCGCCAATGGCAAGAACTGTTTTATGACAAGAGATACTCTTCCACTCCTATGATCAACCCTGACTTCAATCAGATTGCAGACGCTTACCGCATCGCAAACAGGCATGTAAGCCGTCGAGAAGACCTTGACGACGCAATCGCAGAGATGCTCAAGGATGACAAACCGTTCCTGCTCGTTGTTGAAGTGGAAGAGCAAGGTCTGGTTTATCCTATGACTCCTGCTGGAGACACCGTTACTAACATCTTATATTAAACTTGTCTTTATGGAAAAGAAATTATATACAGTTACGGTTTTTTCTGAAAACCATGTCGGATTGCTTAATCAGATAACCATAATCTTCACCAGAAGACAGCTAAATATAGAGACGTTATCTGTTTCTCCGTCTGCTCTGAAAGGCATTCACAAGTTTACCATAACAACTTATACTGATGCTGACACTATAGAGAAAGTTGTAAAGCAAATTGACAAACGTGTTGATATAATAAAATCATATTTCAACACCGACGAAGATCTTGTCTATCAAGAGATTGCGCTTTACAAAATAGCCACAGACCAATTCTTGCAGCTAGGCTCAATCGAACAGCTGATTAGGAAATACAACATCAGAATATTAGAGATGAACGAAACGTGTGTTGTCCTTGAAAAGACCGGTCATTACGACGAAACTCAGGGGCTTTTTGACGAATTGAGCCAAAAACTCAAAGTGCTTCAGTTCATCCGTTCCGGACGAGTGGCTATTACAAAGTCAAAAATAGAGAGACTTAGTGATATGCTCGCATCGTTAGAGGATATGCGACCTCAATAATTTCACAAACTGATTACTGAAAAAAATGGAAAACAACATTGTTGGAGAATATATCTTTAAGGTGTTCCCTTCTGAGGTAGATTTCAGAAAGAAACTGACTCTGCCCAACCTGACGAACTACCTTCTGAACAGTGCAGGAAACCATGCCGAACTTTACGGGTTCGGATTACGCGAGGTTAACCAGCACAACTTGTCTTGGGTGTTGTCTCGAATTGTGATAGAGATGTACCAGTACCCTTGCAACCGAGACAAGATCAAGGTGCTGACTTGGGTTGAGAGTGTTATGAAAATGTTCACCATGCGAAACTTTGAGTTTCAGAACAAAAACGGTGAAACGATTGGATACGCGCGCACTATCTGGGCTTTGATAGACAAAGACACCAGAAGACCTATCGACTTGGTTAAGCAAGGCATACCGTTCCGAATTTGCGACACTAAGGAATGCCCTATCGCAAAAGCCAGCAAAATACCGTCGGTAAAAGCTGACGTGAAAGAAACATTCACAGTCAAATACAGCGATGTCGATCTCAATCATCATCTAAACAGCAGCAAATACATAGAGCACATAATAGACGCTTTTACTTTGCATAAATTCAGCAAAAGAGACATTAAACGTTTTGAAATTGAGTTTATGGCAGAATGTAAATTTGGCGAAAATATCTCTTTGCTAAAGTGCGAATACCCGAACAATGAATTCATTGTTGAACTTCAAAATGAAGAGGGCAAAATCGTGAGCAAAAGCAAGGTTGTATTTGGAGACCAGGATTTGGACGAAAAGTACGATCTGGGTGTGTGAGCAGACTATTTTTAAGGCTGTTTGATAATTCATAAAAAAATAGAAAGGTATTTGCTAAAAAATAATTACCTTTGTGGCTGTGTTTCTAGTCTTTTTGACTAAGTGTTCGTAAGACATCGCATATAATTGTGCCGTTTTACACACTAACAAACTAATAGACAAACGATTATTAAAAAAAGAATAAAATGGCAGAAATGAATTTTGGCGGTGTAATAGAAAATGTTGTTACCCGCGAAGAATTTCCATTGGAAAAAGCGCGCGAAGTTTTGAAAAACGAAACTATCGCGGTTATCGGTTATGGCGTTCAGGGCCCTGGCCAGTCTATGAACTTGCGTGACAATGGCTTCAACGTTATCGTTGGTCAGCGTCCAGGAAAGACTTTCGACAAGGCTATCGCTGACGGATGGGTGCCTGGCGAAACTCTTTTCGGCATCGAAGAGGCTTGCGAAAAAGCTACTATTATCCAAGTGCTTCTTTCTGATGCAGCTCAGATTGAATGCTGGCCTACTATAAAGAAATATTTGACTTCTGGCAAAACTTTGTACTTCTCTCACGGTTTTGCAATCACTTGGAGCGACAGAACAGGCATCGTTCCTCCTGCTGACGTTGACGTTATCTTGGTTGCGCCTAAAGGTTCAGGTACTTCTTTGCGCCGTATGTTCGTTCAGGGCCGCGGCTTGAACTCTTCTTTCGCTATCCATCAGGATGCATCTGGAAAAGCTAGAGAAAAGGTTATCGCTCTTGGTATCGGCGTTGGTTCTGGATATTTGTTCGAAACTACATTCGAAAAAGAAGCTACTTCTGACTTGACCGGCGAACGTGGTTCTTTGATGGGAGCTATCCAAGGTCTTTTGTTGGCTCAGTACGAAGTTTTGAGAGAAAACGGACACTCTCCTTCTGAAGCGTTCAACGAAACTGTTGAAGAGCTAACTCAGTCTCTAGGCCCTCTATTTGCAGAAAACGGTATGGACTGGATGTACGCAAACTGTTCTACAACTGCACAGCGCGGAGCTTTGGACTGGATGGGTCCTTTCCACGACGCAATCAAGCCTGTTGTAGAAAAACTTTACCACTCGGTTAAGACTGGTAACGAGGCTCAGATTTCAATAGACTCGAACTCTAAGCCTGACTATCGCGTTAATCTTGAAAAAGAACTGGCTGCTCTCCGCGAAAGCGAAATGTGGCAGGCTGGCGCTGTTGTTCGCAAATTGCGTCCTGAAAACAATTAATGAACACAATATCACTTTTAACAAGCCGTCTTATCTGACGGCTTGTTTTTTTATTACCACGCACCATTTTTTTCACTATGCTCCACAAGTTTTTATCCTTTCTAATTTCATAAAATCAATCTTTTCACTACTTTTGCGAAAGAGGCTCTAAGATATGCTTTGGGATATAACTACATTCATAGCCGTTGCCGTGTATGTGTACACGATTCTGACAACTATTAGTATGCTACTGATGGAGAACCGCAATCCGGTCAAATCTATAGCATGGATTGTCGTGCTTATCCTTGTGCCTATAGTAGGGTTCGTATTTTATATGTTCCTTGGTCGCAATTACCGAAAAAGGATTATTATTTCCAGACGAAGTATAGAAAAGTCAAAAATTGACAAGACTTCGCCAGTCGCCAATATGGAGTATGCCTCTACCGACCACTTCCCAGAGAAATTCAAGACGATAGCCACTTTGGCGTACAACAGCAGCGATGCAAACTTGTACAAAAACAACTCACTGAAGATTTACACAAACGGAAAGCAGCTTTTCGATGACATCTTCACGGATATAAAGAACGCAAAAAAGCACATTCATCTTGATTACTATATTTTTAACTCTGACGAAATCGGCAACAAGATGATTGACTTGCTCATCTCTAAAGCCAAAGAGAATATCGAAATTCGTGTTATAATCGATGATGTGGGCAGCTGGCACATGAAAAAATCCGCAATCAAAAAAATGGAGAACGCCGGAATTGAGATTAAGGAGTTCTTGCGTGTTGGCTTGCCGTTCCTTAGCAGCAAGGTTAACTACAGAAATCACAGAAAGATTTTGGTTATCGACGGAATTGTTGGTTATACAGGCGGCATGAACATAGCCGACAGATACGTGCATGGCTTAGAATGGGGAAAATGGAGAGACACTCACGTAAAAATAGAGGGAAATGCAGTGCACGGCCTGCAAAGGACATTCTTGTCAGATTGGTATTTCGTCACCCGAAATTTCCTTACAGATCCAATTTATTATCCTCAAATGCAAGGTCCTGGCGAATGTCTTGTGCAAGTTGTCACTAGCGGCCCGGATACAATTTGGGAAAGCATAATGCAAATATATTTTTCTACAATTACGCAAGCTAAAAAGTATGTTTATATACAGACGCCTTACTTTTTGCCGAACGACAGCATTATTACAGCGTTGCAGACTGCTGCTTTAGGCGGTATAGACGTGCGTCTAATACTGCCGGAACGCTCGGACGCAAAGTTCGCTCTGCTCGGTTCTTACTCCTATTTAGACGAGATGCTTAAGGCTGGCGTCAAAATATACTTTTTTAAACCAGGGTTCATCCATAGTAAAATGATAGTTGTTGACGATGAACTCATAACGGTAGGTAGCGCCAATATGGACTTCCGAAGTTTTGAACAAAATTTTGAAATCAACCTCTTGGTTTATGACGGCAACATAGCCAAGTCTATGAGGGAGATTTTTGAAACAGACCAACAACACACAGATCAATTGGACATCTCAGTTTGGAAAAACCGGCCCAAAAGCCAGAAAGTCAGCGAGTCTATTGCAAGACTGTTTAGTCCATTGTTATGACATGAAATTAATTTAATCAACAATAAATGAAGAACGAATTTTTAGAAATGGAAGAGAAAGTTGTATCGGTTCTTAAGACCGTGTACGACCCTGAAATTCCTGTGGACATATATAATTTGGGACTAATCTACGGAATTGAGTCCAATAATGACGGAGAGGTTAAAATAACCATGACTCTGACCGCCCCAAATTGCCCTGCCGCAGATTTTCTTGTTGAAGATGTGCAGATGAAGGTTGAAGGCATCGAGGGCGTCAGCAAAGTTAATATAGACATTGTTTTCGAGCCGGAATGGAATAAAGACATGATGTCCGAAGAGGCTAAGCTTGAATTGGGTTTTTTATGACAGAGAGAAAATACATATATTTTGCATCAGACGCGCATTTAGGTTTGGACGTGGTAGAAAACCCTATTGACTCCGAACGCCGAATTGTAAGATGGCTGGACAGCATAAAAGCCAAAGCTAAAGCGATTTATTTGCTTGGCGACATGTTTGACTACTGGTTCGAATACAGGTCTGTCGTCCCTAAAGGGTATGTGCGTTTTTTAGGCAAACTGGCAGAACTTGCTGACGAAGGCGTTGAATTGTACATATTTACAGGTAACCACGACATCTGGATGTTTGATTATCTGCAAAAAACGATTGGAGCTACTGTTATTCGTGACTGTTACGAAGCTGAAATTTACGGAAAGAAATTTTTCATGGCTCACGGTGACGGGCTCGGCGACCCTAGCAAAAGTTTTAAGTTCCTAAGATGTTTTTTCAGAAACAAAACTTGCCAATGGCTGTACAAATTGATTCATCCGGACTTGACAGTTCCATTCGGATTTGCATGGTCCAGATATAACAGAAAACGCAAACTAGGAAATAAAGCGGAAAAGTATCTTGGCGAAAAGAAAGAGTACCTTGTTCAGTTCGCAAAGGAACATGAAAAAGAAAACTCTGTCGATTACTATATGTTCGGACATCGCCATATATTGTTAGACATAATGATTTCAAAAAGTAGCAGAGTTATGATCTTAGGAGATTGGATATGGCACTTCTCTTACGCTGTATTCGACGGAGAAAACATGACATTGGAACAGTTTGAAATATAAATAAATTTTAATCTTTTTAAATTTATACATCATGAAAAAAATGTTTATTTTATCAGTTTGTTTCATCGGGGCAATGTCCTTAGCGTCTTGCTCTATGGAATTTAAAGGCCGTTCTGCAGGCAATGATTATTGTGATTGCAAAGAAGCCGGTGACATTTTAGATATTGCAAAATGCAAAAAAGATGTCTTGAAAGAGCATAAAGAGAACTTGAAAGATAAAGAATTCAAGAACGCTTTTTGGGAAAGTGCCAGCAACTGCGAATAAACGAATAATTTATTTTATAAATTGTTGTTTTTTTTGCTCATTTTTCAACAAATTTTATATATTTGTAATATTAATGTGAATTTTTCAGATTGTATTGCTTATGAGAATGAAGAACTTTTTATTATCGTCGTTGGCAATCGGAGCATTGTTGACGAGTTGCAGCGATGGGACTGACAAAAAGTGCAAAGTCCCTGAATTAAAAAGTATGAAATGTGAATTTGTTGCGGACGGAGACACCGCCGTGTTTTTCGGCAAAAACTTACGTAACGCCAATTTTTACTTTTACGGGAATCAGAAGGCTGTTGTTGACAGCGTAAATTCCAATGACTCCATCGCTTTTGTCATTGTTCCTTCTGGAGCGTCGGCCGGCAAAGTATGCGTTGAAAATCAAAGCGGAATTTCATATTCAAAATTCATGTTCCGCGACTATCGTAACACCATAGTTGATTTTGACTCAAAACTTGCCACTTGGGGTGGATTTGCTCCTTTTGACGAACACGGAGAAAAAATCACGCAAACATACGATGGTGAAATTGTCACTAAAATTCCTGCCACTCTCCCTGATAAGTGTGATGGCTCTTACGGATTTTTGTATGGCAATTATGAAAACGCATGGTCTATGACTCAAACCATGTTCTTGCAATATGTGGCAAACCCTGCAGAGGGAGGACGAGGCAACTTTTCAATTGCAGGCGAATTTAGAGGATATCCTATTGAAGAGCTTGCGTTGAAGTTTGAAGTGTATATTCCAAAAGAGTGTCCTTACAACAAATTGAGAACAGAAATATTTTTTGGCCCGTTCAACTCTCCAGACAAACATGGTCGAGAAAAATCGCCTATATATTTCTGGGAACCATACAAAACGAATGGCGATTTTTATACCGAAGGTTGGCAGACAATCACAGTTCCTTTGACTGAATTTTGGCACACAACAACTAGCGATGAAGCTAAATTTGAGAGTCAGATTAATTTGAAAGACGCTACTAACTTTACTTTTGTTCAGTTTGGTAACGCAAGTAAAGAGAACCCTGTGCCAATTTTCATCTGCGTTGACAATTTCCGTGTTGTTCCTATCGCTGAATAATACAAAAGTCTTCAAATAAGATGGTGTTAAGATGCAAAAAAAGATTTCTCAACTTGCATTTTGAACTCCAGTTTATAAAAGTCAAGCCGTTTCAGATATGCGAATCGATGATTCACTCTCTGAAACGGCTATTTTTATGATTCAATCTCACCAAGTTAGTATCTATCGGATTGACATTAACCATCTATTTCTAGGTCTTTGCAAAAGCATTTCCATCAGCTATCCGCTAATTACAATATGATAAACAGAAGAAAAATATTGACAACAAATATCAAGCTAAAACCTACAATCAAAGGCTTAAGCAAAACTTTGTTTGAAAAAAAGATTCCATAAATCATCTTTACTACATTATTACTTATGATAGCCTGAAAAGCAGACATAACAAGCAACGACTCTGTGACATCATACTGAGACTGAAACAAATTTATCAAAAATGGATTAATGTCTGATACACCAACAAGTATGGAAAGCGTCCTCAATCCATTATCTCCAAAATAAACTAAAGTATAATGAGTTATCAAAGTGAATGCAATAAACAGAGACGCAAATATTAGAGCAACTTTGAACTCTAGCGGATTTTTATCATCCTCTTCCTCCTCTATTTTATCTCCTTTACCAGCTCCTTTCCGTAATTTATAGTAAAAAAACATTGCGATTGCACCCGTAAACAACGCCATGACTACAAAAATTGACCAATATTTGCAAAGCAGTTCAAAATTAAAGATCCCCATCAGAATCATAAACTTAACATACATCATCGCTATAGCGCAATAAATCGCTGCCACATACTGACTCTGATTGTCTTTCGCCTCCCTCGCTTTTTTCGCCAATATTATACATGTCGCAGTACTGCTGTAAACACCGCCCAAAATACCTGTAACTATAATGCCAGCATTCTTAAAAACATACTTCTTCAAAAGATAACTCACATATGATATTCCAGATATCACAACAGTAGAAAGCCATATATTATACGGAGTCAGAGAAACACCTTCTATTATTTCTGTCTTTGGCAAAACTGGCAATATAACTCCAGAGATAATAAAAAACTTTGCCAAATTAATAAATTCAAGGTCATTAATTTTCTTTGTGAAATTTATAAACATGCTCTTCATCTCTGTTAAGATCAGCACAGAGACAACTACCAATATTGAAACCCAAAGATCCTTCGTATAAACTATAGGTGCCAAACAATATGTTATCAGAGCTATAATTATGGACGTTAAACCCGTATGCTTTATATAAAACATCTTGTACGCATAGTTCAAAGCCAAAAAAACGGTCAGGCAGCCACCACCCGCAAGAAACACGCCCATCGACTCAGGAGACAAGACATAAAGCACATACCCCAAAATCCCTATCAACGTAAAAGTCCTATCGGAACCGAAATACGGAACCTCCTCTTTTTTAAGGTACATTTTACGCTGCGACAGCCCGATTATAAGCGCATATAACGCAACTATTATAAATTTAGTCAAATCGGGCGGCAATATATCTAAATAAGAACTGTTCATACCTTCATATTTTTATATTAAACAATAAAAACCTCACATCAGCCAGAGGCTTATGTTTTGTAAAGATATAAAAAAATTTCGGAAAACAAATTTTCAACAGACTTATCCGTCCCAATCATCTCAATTTTCACACAGAAAAAAAGAACACATTCGACCTACTTGCCAAAAAACAAATTCTGAATCAAACTTTCTATTTTCGATTCATGAACAAAACCTTCAAAAGACTGCGGGTCTTTTTTCTTTTTAAGAAAAATCAATGTAGGATATTTTTTTATTCCGAACAGCTCATTTATCGCAACCTCATTCTCTATTTTAAACACATCAAATTTACCGTCATGTCTTCTGCACACCTCCTCCATAATCTGATGCATAGCTTTACTCTCACCGCTATCATCTTTAGCAAAAAACAAAATTGCAGGACGCCGTCCTTCATACGCAAAAACGTGAGGAAACTCTTTAAAGTTCCACACTCTCTCCAAGAAGGCTGCTTCATCAACTCTTTCAATATCCTGAGCCAAGACACCACTCACAAAAACTACAGAGAAAAAAGACAGGATAACAAACTTTGATAAATTCATAACTTTACGATTTAGTCGGAAAAAAAACACAAGGACAAGAGATACTCTCTTGTCCTAAACCATTAATCAAGGTACTGAACCGAATATCTGACAGCAGTCTTCTCTTCCATCACATATATTCTGAACTCGCCCTTATCGTATTGATACAACTTAACATTAAACTTGTTCAACGTCTCATCAGTACATGCAAAACTCACATACTTCAGATCTTTCTTAATAATCCACTTCTTAGGTTTCTCTAAGATTTCCAAAGTTTTGTCATCTATATCAACCTTCTCGTTAGTCAAATCTATCAAAATATCTGCCGTTCTTCCAGTCCACGGACCCCACGCAAACACACCATCAAGACCTTTCGATGGAACACCATCAGAACCTCTGTATGCTTTAAAACGGATTTCTTGACCGTTAGAAGCAAAACAGCTCAACGCGAACGCAACTGCTACAAGGAATAACTTTATAATATTTCTCATAATGACTGCAACTTTATATTGTTATTTCAGAACCCAAATTTATGCAAAAAAAGCATAAAAAAAAATATTTGAGCGAAAAATATGCCATTTTCTGAGCAAATCATCAAAAAAACACCTTGTTTTTACTGATTTTATAATCTTAAAACTCTTCAAAGGATATAAATCCGCTCATTTCCCCAGTCTCAATCACTCAAACATACTTCTGAAACGAGCAAAAAAATTGCGTTTTGCACTTGCAGTAGGCTTAAAATTATCAGACTCGTCAAGTTTCTCTATAAGTTTACGCTCATCCTTTGACAAATCTTCCGGAATATATACACCTATGTTCACAAGCAAGTCTCCGTTACCATAACCGTTCACGCTAGGCAATCCTTTTCCCTTCAGTCTCAAAACCTTTCCCGGTTGTGTGCCAGGCTCAATCTTAATCTTAGCTTTGCTGTCAACTGTCGGAATCTCTATAGTGCCGCCATTAATCGCCGTTGGTATAGATATAAGCACATTATGAATCAGATCATTCTCGTCTCTTACAAGCTCCTCGTTCACTTCCTCTTCAAACTGCACACGCAAGTCACCAGGCACGCCGCCTCTGCGAGCCGCATTTCCCTTGCCCTTGATAGGCATCTCCATACCTTCCATAACACCAGCCGGAATGCTGACTGTTATTGTCTCCTCTTCCGCAACGATACCCTCGCCTCCGCAATGAGAACACTTCTTCTTTATGATTTTGCCTTCACCGCTGCAAGTTGGACACACACCTTGAGTTTGCATCTGCCCAAACACAGTGCGCTGAACTCGATTCACCACTCCAGAGCCATTACAAGTCGAACACGTTTCAAAATTATCTCCGTCAGCACCGCTTCCGTTACAATGCTTGCATGCCACATACCTTTTCAGCTTCAGCTTCTTCTCCACTCCATGGGCGATATCCTTAAGCGACAACTTGACCCTTATACGAAGGTCCGACCCACGCCTAACCTGACGTTGCCTGCCGCCACCGCCAAAACCGCCAAAGCCGCCGCCAAAATGCCCGCCAAAGATATCTCCGAACTGCGAAAAAATATCTTCCATAGAAAAGCCACCGCCAAAGCCGCCAGCCCCTGACGCACCTCCGACTCCAGCATGTCCAAACTGGTCATATCTACGACGTTTTTCCTCATTTCCAAGAACATCCCACGCTTCTGCAGCTTCTTTGAACTTCTCCTCTGCCTCCTTATCTCCCGGATTTCTGTCCGGATGATACTGAAGAGCCATTTTTCTATAAGCCTTCTTTATCTCATCTACAGTCGCTGTTTTTGAGACGCCTAACACTTCATAATAATCTCTCTTTGCCATAACCGTAATTATTCTGTTGTTAAAAAAGACTGCTACTGTCCAATAACCACTTTCGAGAAACGGATAACCTTGTCACTTAGAGTGTATCCCTTTTGTGTACAATCCAAAATCTTCCCTTTCAACTCTTCCGACGGAGCCGGAATGGTAGCTATCGCCTCATGGAAATCTGTATCAAACTCCTTGTTTTCAGTATCAATAACCTTAACGTCATTCTGAGAAAGGAAAGAAAGGAATTTTCCATAAATCAACGAAACCCCCTCTTTTACGCCTTCCATATCCGAAGCAGACTCCATAGCCGACATTGCACGTTCAAAATCATCAATCAGAGGCAGCATATTCGACAATATCTTCTCTCCTCCGAACTTCAACAAATCCGCCTTCTCTTTCATTGCACGCTTTTTATAATTGTCAAACTCTGCATAAAGTCTCAGATAGTCATTATGCAAGGTACTGCATTTTTCTTCCAAAGCCGCCAATTTGTCAGAATCTTCCACGTCAGAACTTGTCTCACCTTCTACCATTTCTTCTTGAGACTCTGCAGCTGGCTCTTCCGCCTGAAGTTTTTCCTCCTCTTGACCCTGTCTGTTTTCGTTTATTTCCTTTTCCATATATGTTACTTTATTTATTTCTATCTAAAAGGTACTGACAAATTCATTTATCAACACCAACCGTTTTACTTAATGCAAAATCTTTGCCATTTTTAACAACATGTACATTTTGTCAGTATTCGCATTCAAAAACATGCCGTTATGTCTGCAAACTGCCAATTAGTCATTACGACACAATAAAAAAAGAGGAAGACATGACATCTTCCTCTTGCGGTATGGACGGGACTCGAACCCGCGACCCCATGCGTGACAGGCATGTATTCTAACCAGCTGAACTACCACACCATTCCACATTCAAGCCTCCCTCAAATGCGATGCAAAGGTACGTTTTTTTTTTGAATCTCCAAATTTTAAAGCAAAAAAAATAATAAAAAAAAGAGGAAGACATGACATCTTCCTCTTGCGGTATGGACGGGACTCGAACCCGCGACCCCATGCGTGACAGGCATGTATTCTAACCAGCTGAACTACCACACCATTCCACATCCGAGCCTTCCCTCAAATGCGTTGCAAAGGTACGCATTTTTTTGAACTATGCAAACTTTTTCGCCATAAAAAAAACGCACAAACAACTTTTTTCTTTTAATTTTTATTTTTCTTCAGAAAATTAGGTCAAGTCAATTGAAATGACACTTTATTATACTGCTCATATTCGCAAATAGGCTACGCTTACATTAAGACCGAGCAAACATGAGCAATGTCAAATTCGAATCAACCGCTTCCGAAACAAGTTTCGAAACATGAAAATTGCAAAATACAATTTAGACAAAAGCTGCATTATGTAAAAATCCAAGACTTACTCTAAACTTAAAGAATCTTCACCTCTAAAGACATCCCATCCGCCGAAAAGCCTTGTAACTCAACCTTTGTCAACTCATTGACAAGCTCTTTTCGATACGCAGTTTCAACCCTAACGTAATTTTCCGTAAAACCGTGCATCACACCACCCTTTTTTTTATCTTCCCAAAGAACCACATGCTCCGTGCCTATCTGAGACTCATAAAAACCGACTCTTTTTTGTTCTGACAACTCATGCAACCTTTCACTTCGCAACCTTTTCTCTGCGACACTCACTCTATTGCCAATCATTAAAGCCTGAGTATTAGGCCTTTCAGAATAACTAAAAACATGCAACTGCGAAACATCCAAGTTTTTCAAAAAAGCGCTAGTGTCTTCAAAAAATTCTTTTGTTTCTCCATTGGTACCCACTATGACATCAACCCCAATAAACGCATCTGGCATAAGACTTTTTATCTTTGACACTTTCTCTGCAAAAAGCTCTCTTTTATAACGTCTTTTCATCAATTCTAGAACATCATTTGACCCTGACTGCAACGGAATATGAAAATGCGGCACAAACTTCTTAGACTTTGCCGTAAACTCAATTATCTCATCAACGAGCAAATTCGGCTCTATCGATGATATTCTGTAGCGTTCCACACCATCAACCTTATCAAGTTCCTTAACCAAATCAAAGAACGTTTCGCCTGTCGTTTTGCCAAAATCGCCAATATTCACTCCTGCAATAACTATTTCTTTGGCACCTTCAGCTGCAGCCAAACGAGCCTGAGCCACCGTCTCTGCCACCGAAGCATTACGGCTCTTTCCTCGAGCAATCGGGACTGTACAATATGAGCAGAAATAGTCGCATCCATCTTGCACTTTCAAGAAAAAGCGAGTTCTGCCCCCTTGCGTACAGAAAGGCGCGAAAGAATCTATATCATCACGTTCTGACCGCAATATTTTCGGACCTTCTGCCCTCTTTGCAATCTGCTCTATAATGTTGTCCACATCATATTTGTGCTGCATACCCAAGACCAAGTCAACCCCCTCGATAGAGGCTATATCACTAGGCTTCAATTGTGCATAGCACCCAACGACAACAACAAAAGCCCCCGGATGTTTACTTATCATCTGCTTTATCGCCTGTCGGTCTTTCCTGTCCGCAACTTCAGTAACCGAACACGTGTTTATAACACACACATCTGCAGACTCACCATTTTTCACCTCTCTAAAACCACGCTCCAGCAAGCGTCTTCCTATTATAGAAGTCTCCGCAAAATTCAGTTTGCAACCTAATGTTTGAAAAGCGACCTTCCTACCCTCAAAAATAGCATTATCTATCATACAGCACTATTCTCTCACATAATATGCATAACTATAAATACCCTGTTCGTCTTCACGCCTAAGCACCAAATTTGTACTCGTCACCTCTTGTATGAAAAAAACTACAATTGAACCATCATAATACTCACACGTCATATAATCGTCAAGACTGACATGATAAGTGCCAATTTCATAAATCTCATCCGCCGCATAATCACCACGTATTATTTTACCTCTAGAATACATTATATAAGAATGGTAATCATTCTCACTCAAATCGCCGAATTTATCTTCAAGATACCAATTAACGTCCTCAAGGTAATTTACAAAATCGTTGCTATAAGTGCCGGTATCTTCACCACACCCACAAAAAAGCAAACTAGCCAAAAAAGCCAGCAAGCAAACCATATATTTTTTTAAATTCATAACACTAAATTTTTTAATTAGTAACCTGACAAAGATATAATTTAATTCTAAAAAAAAGAGCTACAACTTATTTTTTTTAGCAAAAAAAGTCCCGCCGCAATAAACGACGGGACTTTCAGTTATTTAGACGCAACCTTTATTAGAATTCAACGATAAATTCAACACGACGGTTCTTCGCTCTACCTGCTGCAGTCTTGTTGTCAGCAACTGGCTTGTCTTGACCAAAACCTTTAGCTGTCATACGTTTTTCATCAACACCCTTGTTCACCAAGTAAGTTTTTACAGCATTTGCTCTATCGCTAGACAAAGTCAAGTTTTTGTCAGCCTTACCTACATTGTCAGTGTGACCATTGATAAGAAGCAAATAAGCTGGATTTTCGTTCATGATTGTAACAATCTGATCCAAAATCTTGTTAGAAGACTTCTTGATAGTAGCTTTTCCAGTCTGGAACTCAATTCCGTTCAATGCTTTCTGGAACACCTGTTTTACCTCTTCCTTAATTTCAGGGCAACCTTTGTTAGCCTTGATACCAACTACAGCAGGACACTTATCTTCGAAGTCAGCTACACCGTCACCATCAGAATCAATAGGACAACCTTTGTCGTCAACTTTGCCAGCAGCCGCTGCAGGAGTACCTTCACACTGATCCAAATAGTCAACAACACCGTCACCGTCAGAATCAAGCGGACAACCCTTGTCGTCAACCTTACCAGCAGCTTCAGCAGGAGTGTCACGACACTTATCCAAGAAATCAGCTACACCGTCACCGTCTGTATCGATAGGGCAACCAGTTGAGTCAATAGTACCTGCGGCTTCAGCAGGAGTTCCCGGACACTTGTCCAAATAGTCATACACTCCGTCCTTATCAGTATCAAGCGGACAACCTTTCTCGTCAACCTGCACACCTTCTGGAGTGTCAGGACATTCGTCCTGTTTATTTGGAATACCGTCATTATCTCTGTCACCATTAAATGTGAAGCTATAAGCTAGACCCAAAGAGTGAAGCAACTGCTGGTCTCCGTAGCTACCACAATCTCTCTTGTCCTGATCATCAGACAAACCATAGCCATAAGTAGCGATGTAACGCAAAGAGAATCTTTCAGAAAGACGAAGGTCGCAACCAAGACCCGCAGGTATAACCATAGAGAAACCAGGTTCGCAGTTTGGATTTTCGTCAACTTCCATCAAATAACGTCCACCGACACCCAAGAATACGAAAGGACGGAACAAAGCAGACTCGCTTCTGATGAATTTGTACTTCAAAGTCAAATCTCCATATCCCATTGCAGATTCGAACTCAACCTTGTCGTGGTCAACAGCTCCATATTTGCCATAAGATGCAAAGAATGTAGCATCAAAATAACGGTTTATGTAACGAGAGAATGTCAAAGCTCCGTGACCGTAGAAATCAGCTCCGATATTCAAGAAATCGTGCCCATACTCACCAGCGTACTCAGTACGACCGCCGTAAAGACCAACGTTCCAAGGATTGTCCATGGTTTGTGCCGATACAGACAAACTAGCTGCCGCTGCACAAATAAAAGTTAAAATCTTTTTCATTTTACTATTAATTATTTATTTGAAATTTCTAATTTCACACTTATACCCCTGCAAATATAATATCATTTTTTCACAAAAGAATAAAAAGAACATATATTTTGCAATATTTTTTTTGCATCAGGTCAATTCTTCTTCTTTTTACCAAAAGACTCTAGGTAAAATATCAGTTTCAACCCAAGATTGACATAGCCAAAACGTTCTACTATCCTTGTGTTCGACCGTATTTGACGACTAGAAAGAACGCTCGCGCTTTGAAGTTGCACCGGAATGTCGTCAGCATCCACACACACCAAATCATAGATAGTCACAGAACCGTCCTTGTACTGAGGATTGTCTTTATCATTTTTCGCACGCAACTGCATTCTGTTAAGTGCATAATCTACAAAAAAAGACACTCCAACACTATTATTAGACTCCAGTTTGAACCGATACCCCAAATCTCCAGACAACATAACCATGATTGGCGTTGAAGAATAAGTTCCGGACGAGAAGAGTTTCTTGTCTTTTCCACACGCTATAGCCAAAGCCTCGTCTATTACAGTGCCATACGCCGGATAGTACCCCACAATATCTACACCTTCGAGTTTCTGGTCATATTCTATCTCCAAAGGAATACCAAATTTCAGACCTGCATTTGCAACAAAATCATAACCATCAAACTTATACGACGCCATTACTGGAATTTCCAGCAATTTTGCACTATAGTCCTCCTTTATATTATCTATATTAATATCAAGCTCCAAGCGGTCACCCTCCTTATCAGTAAAGTTATACTCGTCAAAAAAACCGACCCCCTCGTATTTGCTCTTTGATATATTCAAACCGATCCCGATTCTCATCCCCCACTCTTTATTAAAATAGTAAGAATAATTGAACATAGCTCCGTATCCAAAGCTTCTGGACGCTTCACCAAATTCGGAATCCATCGTAAAACCGCAATACCCTCCGTTTATTGAAAACTCTATAACGCTGTGCGCATCAGGATTGAGTGTATCCTTCTTAATATAACTTTTAGGCTTCACATACCCGTAATCAATCATAGGCTTAAACTTCTTCACCGTATCAAGTTCAGGAAACATCTCCTGCGACCATGATTTACTATCAACCACAGTGTCCAGTTCTGGCAAGACCTCGGGATCCTCGCCCCATATAGTAAAAAAACAGTCATTTTTACTATCATAGTTCGAGGCTACATTATTCTGTCCCCAAGCCAAAGCGACTCCAATCCAAAGGAGTGCCTGCGTCATCAATATTTTATGTGTCAAACCAATCATATACGTTAAAAAAGCGATTCAATTTCTAAAAGTAATAAACTATCATCAAATTCACAACAACAAACCTTATTTTTTCGCATTCAGCACATGTTTTTTTGCAAAAACATCACTTTACAATAAAACGTTCTCCTAAATTATCACCTTTTCCTGTCGTTATGAGTATATAATAATAGCCCGGTTCAGTCCGTCCTGCAATCACAATCGGATAAGACGAAGGCTCTCCCCTATACACACAAACACCTTTGCTGTTGAACACTTCCACAAGCAGATTGAACATCTCCTCTTCTGTAAACTCGTAGTCCACAACAATGTTTTCACCCACAGCTACCGGATTCGGATATAGTTTAAATTCCCGCCCTTCTTCGAAACAAATTGTTTCAGACGCGAACTCTTTTCCTGCTTCAGTTGTCACATAGACCTGAAAACACCCATTAAGCAAGACCTCTTCCGTATAGTATTCCTTGGTTGCGCCAGCAACAGGCACACCGTTTTTCAGCCATTGATAAGCCACAAACTTCTCTTCAAATATATTATTGTTACAGAAAAGCACATAATCATGCTTGTTCACAATCAACGGCACATCCAGACTTTTCTCCACATTTATGAAGATTGTCACAAAACTGTCACATCCCATACTATTAGTCAAAGTGTCACGCAAGACCGTGCTGCGGAAATAGACCTTTTCATCGTATGTGACCTGATTCATGCTATCAACAAAAATTTCCGTATTAGAGATTTCCCACACATCAATATCTACATTTACGATACTGTCGCATCCCTCCATATTGGCATAAACTCTGACAAACGAAGTGTCGCTATAGAAATATTCACCATCAAACTTCACGCGTCCGCACGAAGCTAATTTTTCATAATACTCACCCGAATGACCTATCTTCACATCCACATAAACCACACTGTCGCACCCCTTTGATGATGTATAATGTTCCACCAAAGTCGTATCGCTGAAATAAGTTTCGCCATTGTACAAAAGCGAGTCACATCCTTTTTCAACTCTGCTCTCTTGCACCGGCTTTACCACATTCAAATGTGTTTCAACTATTATACTATCACAATTATCCTCATCCTTACTTCTGCGCATCTCTGTCAATATTGTATCTTCCTTATACCAGTTACCATTAAAGAAGATACTGTCACAGCCGTCAATAGTTTCAGTGATCCTCTTTTGATCCACAATCTTTATCCTGACAATGTCAATCAAGCTGTCACAATCCTGCGAACTTTTATGCACATCATACAGAACCTCATCAGACTCAAACAGGCGGCCTTTATATTCAACAAATCCGCAACCTTTAATTTCCGTCTCTCTTTTGATCGGTTCTGCAACTTTAATATTAATGGTGCGGAATGTGTCGCACACCCTTTCCCCTGCACGATGAATAACCCTATTCAACACAGTGTCCTTATAATAAGTCACACCTTCAAAATCTACAGACTCACAGCCAAACTTAACCAATGTGTCATAAACTGTATTATAAACCTCAATATTAATACGGCGGATACTGTCACACTCAAAACGCTCTACGTAAACTGTATCCTTATAAAAAACAGATCCATTTTCTAGTTTGACCGAATCACATCCCCATACAGTATAATCGTGATAAGAAGGCTTTGTGATTTTTATATGAATCTCATGAATACTATCGCAAAGATTTTCATTTTTAAGATCATATCTAATCACGGTATCCTTAAGTATGTACTCATCCACAATCGTTTCTGAAACTAGCCCTTGAGGGCCTCTCTGCTTTATAGTATCAATATATCTGTACTTTTCACAAGCAGTAACAGAATCGACCGTATAGTCTGACTTAAGAATATTAACATTAACAGTAAGAATACTGTCGCAACCCTTACTATTTTTATTTTCCAATGTATCATTAAAGACAACACTTTCCGTGTACTTTATACGTTCACCTTTCGCATTAAGATAAAATAACGAATCACATGCACTCTTCGATATTTCAGCCTTTGTTTCCTCTCCGATTACAACACTTACATAAACAAGGCTGTCGCAACCGCTTTTAGCCTTCAGAGAATCTACAAAAGACGTGTCCGAATAAAACGTTTCGCCGTTGTAAGAAGCAGCACCACAACCTTTCACGTCAAAAGGAGACCTTTTGGTTTTATTCACAACTATATCCACGCCAAATATAACACTGTCACAACCGCACACATTACTCTTCAATGTATCGCTCAAAGATATGTTGTCATAATAAACAACACCGTCATAAATAACGCTGTCACAATCCTCTATACGCAAAAGACTATCTTTATTTGTTTTATAAACATTCAAATAGGAAAAAGTAATAACGCTATCACAATCCAAAACATTCTTCAAGGTGTCCTTGACCAATGTCGAATCAGTGTAAACTGCGCCATTAAACACAACACTGTCGCAACCATTAATTTCCAAATCGGCAAACTGCACTTTGCTAATTTTTATGTCAACCAACAACAGGCTGTCACAACCATCATTTTTCAACGAATCTACAAACGATGTGTCCGAAAACGCAACAAAATCAAGATTGTCACTTTCATACACAAAAGAGTCGCATCCCACCAAACTAACAGAATTGCGAATTGTCACACAATTAATTTGAACTGGCACTTCTCTCAGCATTCCATTCAGAGTCACTCTGATTGTATCATTCCCTTTACGCAAAAGATCAGCCTTTTCTCCAGACACTACAAATCGATTTGTAACGGAAGACCACTGCAAAGAATCTGGTTTGCTGAAATAAAAAGCAGAGTCTATACTATTATAAGAATCCGCCTCATCAAAAAAGACTGGCGCGGCAGCCAAAAGTGTAAGTTCAGAATCAAACGGACGCGGATAAAGAGAATCTGCGTGAAGCCAATGCGCAAACAAGTCCGACGCAAGCAACCCTTCTGTAGGGAACATTCCATCTTCAGTCTTCGCCAAACACATTTGACTATCACTATAACAATCCTCCACTCCTCCAGTTCCTTCAAAATAGCCATAAATAGCACCTATCTGGTCCGTGTTCCTAGACGAATAAACCACACCCGCATTCAAACAATTTTTAAGCAAGCAATTAGAGCCGCCTAAAACTTCTCCGCAAATTCCGCCAACCTTAGTTCCCTGCGATATAAAACCAGAATTGAGACAATCTAAGACATGACCAGCATTACTACCTACAACCCCACCAATTGCATTGCCACTCGAAAACACAGAACCTGCATTAACAGAATGACTTATCGTTGCACCACTTACATTTACGCCCAAAACACCTCCTGCATATTCAGTTTCAGCACTGACACGTCCTGAATTTCCAGAATATGAGATTTCGTTTCTATTATATCCTAATACACCTCCAACGTAAACAGCACCTCTTACCCTAGAGTTATTAACACAACCCTTGACCTTGCCATATCTATTTAAGCCACAAATTCCACCAACAAAATAGGTTCCCGAAACTTCACCTTCAACAAACAAAGAATCAACTGTTCCGACCCCCAGAATTCCAAATACACCTACATTATCTGCTTCCCTCTCAATTTTGACGTTCAAGGAATAACCGTTTCCATAAAAAACTCCATCAAAACAAAGCGAATCTGCACCTATTAGATTTTCCCCCACTATCGTTTCTATTGTGTCATCCAGTATATCGTTTTGCAATGAGAAATAATTGCCATAGCTCCAATTTCTACCATAAATAGTCTGTAACGTATTTTGATTAACCAAAGAAGCCAAATCCTCCATATCCTTTTTGGTCTTTATAAGATAAGGATTTCCCTCTGTGCCGTTTCCTCCAGAAAAGAGACCATTAGCAATAAATGCGTTAAGGTTTTTCACATACTTGCCTAACCTAAGACAAACGACCTCATCTCCAGGATTTCTCAACGTTGCGTTTGTAGCATTTGTCGAAAAGCAGTCATGTAATGCAAAAAACGAAACCCCCAATGAATCAGACACCGAAAAATCAGATTTAATCAATCCAATAAATTCGTCTCCTTTCAAAATTACAGGAGTAACTGCAAGTTTAGCCTCAGGGAAAGAGGCTATTGCCGTCGGACATGGATAAAAGCCATCCTTATGAGTCATATCTACAGAGAAAAACATATCTGAAAATAAAGCGCCTCCGACTAACGTTTTTGTTGGAATTCCTACCGCATGAATGTTATTCAAATTATCATAATCGTTTCCTTTGACTCCTCCTAATAATTTAGACGTCATTTGGCCATCATAATAACTCGAAATCATTCTGCCATCAAACTCTCCGCAAATAGCCCCGTAGCATTTGTTTTTCTCTTTTGCAACTTTGAAAGTGCCAAAATTAAAAACTCTGTCATAACGAGAAGCGTCCTTTCCTCCTAAAGCCACACCGGCAACCCCGCCAACATAATCCAGCTCAGCGCTAACAACCCCCGTATTGACAAGCATTTTAACACCGCAAGAGTCTGTTTTTCCTACAATTCCGCCAACACAAGAATCCCCAGCCACATAACCTATATTCAAAGCAGAACTCAAATTAAACAAATCTTTATTTTTATCATAATTACCCTTTGCCAATCCGCAAATACCGCCTACATAAGAATCACCCAAAATGCTTGCAGAATTGACAGACGCTTTAATTTGCGAGTTATAAGAATAGCCACAAATACCGCCAACACAATCTTCACCCTTCACATAACCACAAACACGGACAGAATCCACTTTACCGTTTTTCACTGTGCCAAAAAGTCCGACCGGCTCATTCGACTTGCCTTTATTCAAAGAGTCTATGTTAAGAATAAATTCATGACCCAAGCCATTGAACTCACCTCCAAAATAAGCATTTTCAGCACGTCCGTCACCTATAACAAACTTTATAGTATCAGCAATATCAGCTACAACCTTAAAAATCTTATCCTCACTCCAATTTTCTGACGAAGTTCTGCCAAACCTATTTGTGTTCACCAACTCCTCAAGAAATTTCATGTCATCATATACCTTTATAATATAAGGTTCTTCTGCCGTACCCCTGCCACCTGAAAAAATCGGATAAGTTAACAAAACCGGAAATATTCTTTCCTGTTTGTCTTTCAGACTGATTTTCAACGTATCTGAACCACATTTTGACAAATATGCCATTCCCTCTTCAAATCTAACATTTCCTCCAAGCGATGTCCACGATAATCTCAACCCATCTAAAATAGAAAAGTCAAAAGACACATCTCCTACACAATCTTTAGAATCTATAGGCAAACAATAACTTGCCAGCTCCGCATCTTTCACATTGCCTAGTTCCGCTGGCAAAGCATAACACCCTGCTTTAAACAACCACTTTGACGCTTCTGTTTCAAATCGGTTCAAGATTTCATCACCCAGCAAACTATCTGTCACTACTCCAACAGCAAATTCATCTCCATTCATCGACATACGAGAATCAAAAAAAGACGACGTAACAATACCTGAACTTGCCCCGCACACTACGCCAGCCGTCCCCCCTCTGACGGATCCTACTGCAACGGACCCGTTCAAGACAGCATCTTCAATCTTACCAGCAACACCGCCAACAAATCCATTCCCTTCCACATAACCGGAATTCAAGCATCTGTCAACAACCGAAAAACCGCCCTGCACACTGCCGACCAATCCTCCAACGATATCAGAACCTTTAATAGTTCCCGAATTTGCGCAACCTATTATAACGGAACCATCTTCCGCCAAAGCACAAACACCTCCAGCTACACCAGAGCCATGAACTGCGGCTCCATTATAGCAACCTCTCAACGTCCCTCCTTTCAAAACCCCACAAATACCAGACACGAAGTCACCTCCTGCAACGCTGCCTATAACTGACAATGACTTTATCTCGGCCCCTTTTCCTACTACGCCAAAAAGAGAAGCTGACGAAGTCGAATCTATATCCAAAGAAAGCGAATGTCCACCTCCATCAAAATAGCCCTGAAAAGAAAATTCATCTCCTTTATAGCAATTCCCTATAACAAAATCGACAGACTCAGCTATATCATTAGCAAGATAAAAATACTTACCGTTACTCCAGTTTTTACTTGCATCATCATAAGCAACCTCTTCATTAACCATTTCCGCCAATTTCCGAACATCACCAATAGTTGTCAGCACATAAGGCTTAGTCCTCGTTCCCTTGCCTCCAGAAAACAGCAATGTGTCCACAGTTCCAACACAAACAGGAATAACCCTTCTTGAATTTTTATAGTTTATAAAAAGCGTATCATCTCCAACTTTTGCAAGTCCCACATTATGTCCCTTGATCTGCAAACAACCAGTCGACGATGAATAAGTAATACCATCTACCGGATAAAGTTCAAACTGAGACATAAGTTTTTTGTCTGCACTCACACTATCAAAAGGAACGGGCAATGACGCGAAATACAGAATTTCGTTAAAATCGTCAGGGACTTCATACACAACATTACCCGTGTTCATCTTTGGAACAGGATACAGAAATGAGTCAAGTTGCGTCCATTTATCATCACCTAACTTAGATATAGAAAGCATTTCTGCCGATGTTAAATAATCCAACGATAAACCGAATGCTTCTTTATCCGAAATAGTAGATAATGTTGTGTCGTAGTAGGTCTTCGAAGTACCCGAAGCATCCGTGTATTTCATGTATCCTACAACACTACCCAAACTATCCCCAATAGCAAAAACTACACCTACATTCACAGAGGCCTCTAAACCTCCAATTTTCGGCTCAAACAATCCAAAGCATCCTCCCACAAAAGAAGACTTTTTTGTTCCTTTTACAAGCCCGCTATTCAGGCAATCGTAACCGTGATAATTTTTAAAATATCCACAAATGCCTCCAAGATACGACACACTATCACTATTTGAAGAAACTGTGCCTGCATTGATACACCTTTGTATTTTTCCTCCATAGCTATAACCAACGACACCTCCAATATATCCCAGTCCAGAAACCTCACCAATATTAACCGAAGAGAAAATGTTAGCCGCACCATGAGCTGATCCTATTACACCTCCAACGTAACAATCCCATTCCGCCTCAACATTACCTTTGTTCAATACACAATTAACATCGCTCCCATTAATACTACCAAACACACCACCCGCAGAAGGTTGAAGATCAGAAGATCCGTCCAGACACTCCGCATAAACATCCGCAGAGTTTTGAATGTTTACTATATCTGCTGAATTTGCGATATACCCCGCAACGCCACCCACTACAAACCAGCCAGCCTTCACGCGACCAGAGACTGAAATGTTTCTTAAGCTCGTATTTGCAATATATCCTGCTACACCCCCCACATAACTTCGCCCCTTTATATTCACATTTTCAAATGTTATGTCATAAATGCTACTTCCACTCAACACTTTCGAAAAGAACCCTACGTAATCTTCCGTTTCCGAAATATATGTAACATTGCTAATTTTATGGTTATTACCATTGAAATCCCCGACAAAGCCATTAGCTCCGCCTATTTTTTTGAATTCAACCCCACTCATATCTATATCTGCATCCAAACGGTAATAACTATGTATAAACGACGTCTCGTTTGACAATTCGACGATATGGTCTGCCGTTGTCAAGATGTATGGGTCATCCGCTTTTCCAGAACCAAAATCTTTATAGGACCCTGCTGCGAACAGCAACGCAGGCGTCAGCAAAACTGACACCGTCAATAAAAGCCTGAATATTATATTTCTATATAAATCAATTCCCAAACCTATTTTTTTCATATTAAATCAATTTATGCGCCTCGTGCCGAAACACTCCACGACCTCATTCTTCAGCTTAGTCACATAAAGGCATGCCTAAATGTTCTCTATATAATTCGCCAAGTTAATCATTTTTTTTCAATCAAGAATACTTTTTCCTCAAAAAAAAGTATCCGTCCATCCATCAAAAATCATAAAATACTATATTTCAAGTACATACAGTACAAATAAAAAATTTAAACAAAAAAGTTTCTTTTTTACTAAAATCTGATTCAGATTTCGTAAATTTGCACCGCGAAAGGTTAAGACTCTTGAAACTCAAATTTGTCGAGGCTGAATCACTTTAGCTTGCGCGAAAGTTTGGGTTTTTAATTGGTTAATTCAATATCGAGACTTTGTTCTCTTTGTGAAACAGTATGGAACACAAAAATAAAGTTCAACACCCGGTTTACTCTAACAACGTTATCGAATTCGTAACGGTGGCGGCTGAGTATTGCGCATTTCTCGAAAAGTGCGGTTCTATTGACACTCGCGCTTTCCTTGAGAAAATGACGAAGATTGCTCCTCTGCTATACCTAAAAGTGTCGATGCTACCGAATTTTGACGAATACTCTGAACTTGAAATTCAACAGTTTGTGACGGAGGACGAGTACGAATTTATACACGAACAGGTCTCTTCTGCCATAGGTCAATTTGACGAATATCTTGAAGTTTTTCATCCGGACATGCAATACAGCGACACTCCTGTGATCGCTTACATCTCGGAAGACTTGACTGATATATATCAGGACCTGAAAGATATGATTGCCAATTTTCAAAGCGCAGAGCTCGAAATAATGAACGACGCCCTGCTGGACTGCAGCACAACCTTCAAGGAGTATTGGGGACAAAAGCTTCTAAACGCAACTAAAGCAATGCACAACGTTCTATACTCGGCTGATTTGGAGGCAGAAAACAACAATTCTCTACAAAAACAGGATGATTTAGATGACTGAGTTTAAAAGCAAAATAAGCAAAGAAGAAATTGCCAATTATCCAGTGGCTGAATTTGATGGCAACATATACATCATTCAGACTATTGCCGATGCAGACCGTGCTGTATCCGAACTGGAAAAAGAGGCCGTGCTGGGTTTTGACACGGAAACTCGTCCTGCTTTCAGAAAAGGGCAATCTAACAAAGTTGCCTTGATGCAGCTCAGCTCTCAGAACAACTGCTTTTTATTTAGGTTAAACAGAATAGGCATTCCCAACTCTTTGGCTCAACTGCTTGCCAACAAGTCAGTTCTAAAAATAGGCCTTTCTTTGAAAGACGATTTTAGAGCTATTTCTAAAATGGCTAAGGTTAAGCCTGATAATTTCATAGAATTACAGACTTACGTGAAGTCTTTCGGAATAGAAGAGATGAGTTTGGCTAAAATTTTCGCTATAATTTTCGGACTGAAAATTTCTAAAGCTCAAAGGCTGACAAATTGGGAAGCCGACGTCCTTACTTCTAAACAAAAAGGGTATGCGGCTTTGGACGCTTGGGCTACTCGTGAAATCTATATGAAATTAGATTCTATATCTAAGGACAAAAAGATTGACTCTGACAAATTACAGCTTTAAGGTTTGGCTTTTTGCCTTACTTAAAGCTTTTTTTATATATAATCAATAAAGGTTATTCTTCTTATAAACAATAAAATTATGGGTGGTTTTTTCGGAACAATCTCAAAGACTAACTGCGTAAACGATTTGTTTTACGGCACAGACTACAATTCGCACTTAGGAACCAAGCGCGGCGGCATGGCGACTTATGACGAAAGCACAGGCTTCATGCGCAGCATTCACAATCTCGAAAGTTCTTACTTTAGAACCAAATTCGAGCCTAACCTTCCTAAGTTTTCCGGCAATTCTGGCATAGGTGTAATCAGTGACACAGACGCTCAACCGATTGTGATTCATTCTCATCTCGGCAGATTTGCGATCACTACTATCGCCTGCATCAATAATCTGGAAGAACTGGCCGAGGAACTTTTGCAGCAAAATAAGAATTTCTCCGAGTTAAGCTCCGGAAAAATCAACCAAACAGAACTCGTTGCGCTTCTTATCACTAATGGCAATACCATAGAAGAAGGTATTGAAAATGTTTTCAATAAAATCGAGGGGTCTTGCTCTTTGCTGTTGCTTACGGAAGATGGCATTGTTGCTGCTCGCGACAAATTGGGTCGTCTCCCTATGATTATCGCAGAAAAAGAAGACGCTCATGCAGTCTCTTGCGAATCTTGCTGTTTTCATAATTTGGGATACGAGCCTGTCTATAATGTAGGTCCGGGTGAAATTGTGCGAATAAAAGCTGACAAATTCGAACAGCTCAGGGCTCCTAACAAAAAGATGCAGATTTGCTCTTTCCTTTGGGTGTATTTCGGCTATCCTGTCTCTTCTTATGAAGACATCAATGTGGATTGCTCAAGGTACTGCGCAGGGTGTCTTATGGGTAAAAAAGATAATTGTGACGCAGACTTCGTTGCCGGCATTCCTGACTCTGGCGTTGGTTTTGCCATTGGATATGCAGCAGGAAAGGACATTCCGTACAAACGTGCCATGATAAAGTACACTCCGACTTGGCCTCGCAGCTTTACTCCTGCTAATCAAAACGTTAGAAAGCTTGTTGCTAAAATGAAACTGATTCCGAACAAGCAACTGCTAAAAAACAGCAGAGTTATTTTCTGTGACGACTCTATCGTCAGAGGCACTCAGTTGCAGGATAATGTCGAAGCTTTGTACAGATATGGGGCCAAAGAAGTGCATATGCGCATATCTTGTCCGCCATTGATATACCCTTGCAAATTTTTGAACTTCGCTTCAAAAAACAGCGATCTCGACCTGATTACAAGAAGAATCATTAAAGAGTTTGAAGGCGACCATAACAAGAATCTTGAAAAATACAAGACCACAGACTCGCCTGAATACAACAGACTCGTTGAAAAGATTCGCTCTACATTCGACCTTAGTTCTCTGAAATTCAGCACTATAGAAGATTTAGTAGAAGCTATCGGCTTGCCTAAAGATCAGATATGCACACACTGCTTTGACGGCTCAAGCTATTTTTAAGGCTACTTCTATAAATTAAGTCGAGAGGATTTTGAAAAACATTTTGTCTATGTTGGTCATATTTGCAAGACGTTTCTATAATATAAGCCAAATAAGCAGAACGCAGCTTGTTCCTGCTTTGTCTTGGCGAAAAAAAAGAAACACGTAAGTGAAGGAGCATGTTGACATCGTAACAAAGTGAATATGAGCAAAATAGACAAAATGGTTTCAAAATTAATTCCAGAAAAGAAAAATTCAAAACGTAATTTATTAAGTTACCTTCATTTTTTTGCTTCCAAAGCACTGAAAATAAATAATTATACCTATTTTTGTAATGCGAGAGGATGTCTGTAATCTATTGGAATTACGCACCTTCTTGACAATGCGGCTGTATTTCTCATCATTCCAATGAATGAATGGATACACGCTTGCCTAGGCTCTATTTTTTTACAAACTTTTTCTTTACATATTTGATGGACAAAATCATTATTTATCAGGTTCTTCCACGACTATTTGGAAATCAAACAAAAAAGTTGGTTCAAAATGGTTCTTTGAAACAAAACGGCTGTGGAAAATTTAACGATTTCACTTCTGAAGTTCTCAACGAAATTAAAAAGCTTGGCGTTTCTCATATCTGGTTTACTGGTGTGATTGAGCACGCCACACAAACCGATTATTCAGACTTCGGAATCTCAAAAGACCACCCGGCTGTTGTTAAAGGTAAAGCAGGTTCTCCCTACGCCATCAAGGATTACTACGATGTTGACCCCGACCTCGCCGTGAATGTGAAGGACAGAATGAAAGAGTTTCAGAATCTGATAACTAACACTCACAAAGCTGGGCTCAAAGCTATTATAGATTTTGTTCCAAATCACGTTGCCAGACAGTACAAATCTGACGCGAAGCCTAAAAAAATCAAAGACTTGGGTGAAGACGACGATAAAAATTGCGCTTTCTGCAGAGACAACAATTTTTATTACCTCCCTAATCAGGAATTTGCTGGTCAGTTCGGACTTGCCGACGAAAATGGAGTTGTCTATTCTGAGTTCCCGGCTAAAGTCACCGGCAACGATTGTTTCAGAAACGACCCATCTGAATTCGACTGGTTCGAAACTATTAAACTGAACTACGGCATAAACTATGCAGATTTCCACAATAAAGAATTTTGTCCGGTGCCAAACACTTGGAACAAAATGCTCGACATACTTTTATTTTGGGCAAAGAAAAAGGTTGACGGATTTAGGTGCGACATGGCGGAAATGGTCCCTGTAGAGTTCTGGGGCTGGGCAATTCCTCAAGTAAAAGCACAATATCCGAACATCATCTTTATTGCCGAAACTTATGACAGGAACCAATATGCTCTATACCTGAACGAAGGTCAGTTCGATTATCTTTACGACAAGGTCGGACTTTACGATACTCTCAGAGGGGTGATTTCCGGATTCCAACCTGCAAGCTGCATCACAGGTGCATGGCAATGTATTGACGGACTCCAAAATCGTATGCTAAACTTCCTCGAAAATCACGACGAACAAAGAATCGCCTCTGATTTTTTTGCAGGAAACGCGGTCAAAGCATTGCCGGCAATGCTGGTCTCTGCAACAATGAGCAATGGCCCGGTTATGATATATTCAGGTCAGGAATTTGGTGAAAAGGGTATGGACAACGAAGGCTTCAGCGGAATAGACGGACGCACTTCCATATTTGACTACTGGGCCGTGCCTTCCGTGCAAAATTGGATTAACAACGGTAAATTTGACGGCAAGAAACTAAAAAAAGAGCAAAAAGACATTTATGACTTTTATGCTAAATTGTTGAATATATGTGCCCAAAGTGACGCCATTGCAACTGGGTCTTTTTTTGACCTGATGTACGTCAATTATGAAAACGACAGTTTCAATGCTGAAAAGCAATACTGTTTCATACGCAAATCAGAAAAGGAACTTCTGATTATAGTGGCTAATTTTGCGGACTCTCCTGCTAAGCTTAAGATAAATTTGCCTATGCACGCTTTTGATGTGCTGGGCATCTCGGAAAAAGAGTATTCGTACGAAGAGCTGCTAACCAATTCAAAAGGGAAAGCAAATCTATCCTCTTCTGAACCGTTGGCTGTTAACGTAAAAAAGAACAACGGAGTTATCTATAAATTTAAGCTCTAACATGTCTTTTTCTCTTAGTTTTTTATTCTCTGCAACGATATGCTATTGACAATAATCAGTCTGTTGCTTATCTTTGCAGAGTTCTAAATGGAAATGCAGATGGAAAACGAAAACTTTATTGTCTCAGCAAGAAAATACCGTCCTACGACATTTCTTTCTGTAGTTGGACAGTCGTCGCTGACAAACACGCTAAAAAACGCTATCGTCAGCAACAGAATAGCTCAAGCTTATATGTTTTGCGGACCTAGAGGTGTCGGCAAAACGACTTGTGCCAGAATTTTTGCAAAGACAATAAACTGCACAAACCTCACTGCAGACAATGAAGCTTGCAACGAATGTGAGTCTTGCAGAGCTTTCAATGAACATCGTTCTTATAATATACATGAACTTGACGCGGCCTCTAATAATTCTGTGGAGGACATAAGAAATCTAATAGAGCAGGTTCGCACTCCTCCTCAAATAGGAAATTACAGCGTATATATTATAGACGAGGTCCATATGCTGTCCACCGCTGCATTTAACGCCTTCCTGAAAACGTTGGAGGAGCCGTTGCCTCATGCCAAGTTCATTCTTGCCACAACCGAAAAGCACAAAGTTCTGACAACCATCTTGTCCAGATGCCAAATATTTGATTTTAACAGAATTGGAATCAACGACATTGTGGAGCACCTGAAAATTGTGGCTCAGAAAGAAAATGTCACTTACGAAGACAGCGCTCTGAACATTATAGCTCAAAAAGCTGATGGCGGCATGCGCGATGCTCTTTCTATATTTGACCAAGTTGTCTCTTTTTGTCAAGGAAACATAACTTACAAATCCACCATTGAAAATCTGAACGTGCTCGACTACGAATATTATTTCAAATTGGTCGATTGTTTCAAAAACTGCAATATTGCAGATTCTCTAATGATTTTCAACGAAATATTGAACAAGGGTTTTGAAGGACAAAACTTCATCAACGGATTAAGTTCTCACTTCAGAGACTTGATGGTCAGCAAAAATGCAAAAACTGTAACATTGTTAGAGGTGGGAGATAACATCAAACAGACATATCTCGAACAAGCACAAAGTTGCAGCGACGATTTTTTGTACAAGGCCCTTAGAATAAGCAACGAGTGCGACATTAACTACAGGATGAGCAAAAACAAACGCTTGCTCGTTGAGTTGTCTTTAATCCGATTGTGCCAACTTTCGGACGAAAAAAAAAAAAATAATATAGATGACGAATGGGACGATTTCGATGTCGATTCTTTGCTGAAAATAGAACCTTTCTTTTCTCCTGAAAGGGCGAAAACGCAACAAGGCACATCTTCTCCGTCGCCACAAACGTCAAATGTCAGACAATCGCATGCTCAAATTCAGACTCAGCAAAATCCCGGCACTCCAAAAGTGGCGGCCATGCCTGGAGTCTCCATTACAAATTTGCTTACTAAAAAAGAAGAAAAGCAAGTTGACAGCAATGTTCCTCAAGTTCAAGAAACCACTCAGTTTGACCAAGTTATGCTCAACAAAGCTTGGAAAGAGTACATTGACAGGATTCCAGAAAAGAAAATTCTATCTTCTACTATGCAGGGCTGCACTTTAACTATAAAGGATAATTTCTTCATAGAAATTGCAGTTGACAACCCTATGCAAGAGGACGAATTGCTTAGCGAAAGAGCCTCTTTGACTTCATGGCTCTCAAAATCTTTGAAAAACGGAAAAATTAAGCTATACACAAGAGTCAACGAAAACGGAGAGAACAAAAAGGCTCTATCTCCAAACGAACGGTTTATTGAAATGATTCAAAACAACGAGCACATAGGCACTCTTGCTAAAGAACTGGAATTGGAAATATAAAGGCAGAATTGTAAAAATCAATCCTGCCTTCTCATAACTCTTAAAGCAACTTTTACAAGTTACGACTTTTGTTATTTTATCACTAATTCTGTTTCGGCAATTTTACTTATCTTACTAATATCATCTTAGTTACGATACTCACATCGCACTTTCGCAAATATAATCAACTTAAGCAAAACGCACACCAAAATCATCTCGACCTAATTTATAGAAGCTTTTAATCAACTCAATGCAGCCTTGACAAAAGCCACAAAAAGTTTGTGCGGATTAAGCACTGTACTTTGAAGTTCCGGGTGGAACTGCCCTGCTATAAAGAATTTATGACCCGGAATCTCCACAATCTCAACCAGACCGCTTTCCGGATTAATGCCAGATGCCACGAAGCCATTTTTCTCAAATTCTTCCAAATATTTATTATTAAATTCAAAACGATGACGATGACGTTCGCTAATCTGCGTTTCTCCATAAATTTCATGAGCCAGCGACCCCTCTTTTATTTTGCACACATACGCTCCCAAACGCATAGTTCCGCCAATGCCAGAAACATTTTTCTGCCCCTCCATCAAATCAACCACTTTATGCTCTGCGCTTGGGTTAATTTCTGCCGAATGCGCATCCTTGTAACCCAATACATTACGGGCAAATTCAACAACAGCACACTGCATACCCAAACAAATGCCAAGAAACGGAATATTGTTAACCCTCGCATATCTCACCGCCTCAATTTTCCCCTCTATGCCTCTATCGCCAAACCCCGGAACCACAAGCACACCATTCATACCATGCAACTTATCTGCAATATTCTCCCTTGTAAGACCGTCTGACTGAATCAACTTCAAATCCACCTTACATTCATTGGCTGCCCCTGCATGCACAAAAGACTCCAATATTGACTTGTAAGCATCTGGCAGTTCCACATATTTCCCTACCAACGCGATTTTCACTGACTTGCGCGGATGTCTTACCCTTTCAAGAAAATCAGTCCATTCGCTCATATCAGGCTCTTTATCATCGTCAATACCTAATTTGCGCAAAACAACTTTGTCAAACTGCTCTCTCTGCATCAGCAAAGGCACCTCGTAAATAGTCGAAGCGTCAATAGACTCTATCACAGCCTCCTTCTCTACATTGCAAAACAGAGCCACCTTTTTCCTCACATCGTCGTTCAACTTATGTTCAGTTCTAAGAACCAGAATATCAGGCTGAACGCCACTTTGAAGCAAAAACTTCACAGAATGCTGCGTCGGCTTTGTCTTCAGCTCATGAGCGGCGGCAACATAAGGAACATACGTAAGATGAACACAAAGGCAATCTCTGCCCAACTCCCAACGCATTTGCCTCACCGCCTCCACGTACGGCAAAGACTCAATATCCCCTACAGTTCCGCCAATCTCAGTGATGACAACATCATACTTGCCTATTCCGCCCAGCAGTTTGACGTTTCTTTTTATTTCATCCGTTATATGAGGTATGACTTGAACAGTTTTTCCTAAATAATCACCTCTGCGCTCTTTATCTATAACAGACTGGTAAATTCTTCCTGTTGTTATATTGTTCGCTTGAGATGTGGCAACTCCTAAAAATCGCTCATAATGACCTAAATCCAAATCGGTAACCGCCCCGTCAGACGTAACATAACACTCCCCATGTTCATACGGATTTAACGTATCAGGATCTATGTTAATATACGGATCCAACTTCTGTATCGTCACCGACAATCCTCTTGCCTGCAACAATTTGGCCAAAGAAGAAGATATAATTCCCTTACCCAAAGACGAGGTCACACCTCCTGTCACGAAAATATATTTTGTGTTCACCTTCCTAAATTTTACAATTACACCGCAAAGTTCTTATTTTTTATGTTTAACTGCAAGAAAATTTTATTTTTTCTACAGACCGCAGACGCCACAAATCACACTTTAAAACAAAATCCGACAAATAAATTTCAAACACAAACTTTTTCCCCTTCCTATATTTCAGACACTCACAAACACACATAAAAAAAGGACGATTATATCGTCCTTTTTCAAACACATTGGCTATACGCCAATAGGCTTTTTCACTTCTTCTCTTCTATATAAGAATCCTTAAAACCTAACATATAAAGCACGCCGTCAAGACCTATACTTGAAATAGACTGCTTTGCATTAGCCTTAACCTTAGGTTTAGCATGAAAAGCAATACCCAATCCCGCACAATTAAGCATCGGCAAGTCGTTAGCTCCATCACCCACTGCGATAACCTGCTGCAAATCAAGATTTTCAAACTTCGCAATAAGCCTCAAAAGTTCCGCCTTCCTTTGTCCATCAACAATATCTCCGACATAATTACCTGTCAGCTTTCCATTATCATCAACTTCCAGTTCATTTGCATAAACATAATCAATTCCGAACTTCTGTTTCAGATAATTTCCAAAATAGGTGAATCCACCGGACAATATGGCAATTTTATACCCGTACTTTTTCAAAATTCTCAACGCTCTTGAAGCGCCCTCCATAATAGGCAGGTTTTCTGCTATGTCACGCATAACAGACTCGTCCAGACCTTTAAGCAAAGCCACTCTCTGCCTGAAGCTCTCGCAAAAATCAATTTCGCCGCGCATAGCAGACTCCGTAATAGCCTTCACCTGCTCGCCCACACCAGCCCGTACTGCCAACTCGTCAATAACCTCAGTCTCAATAAGAGTAGAGTCCATATCAAAACAAACCAGACGACGATTTCGTCGATAAAGATTATCTTCTTGAAAAGAGATATCAAATCCCAACTCTTGCGAAAGTCTCATAAATTCAGACTGAAGCACCTGCTTATCCTTCGGCGTACCTCTCACAGACATTTCCACACATGCCTTTGTCATTGCATCCTCCTCCAATGGAATTCTACCAGTCAAACGTGTTATCGAATCTATGTTTAGACCTTCGTTAGCAAGGACTTGAGAGACATTAGCTATAAGATTTGCTGAGATTTTCCGTCCTAACAAAGTCACAATATAGCGATTTTTGCCCTGCATAGAGACCCATTTCATATACTCCTCTTCTGTTATCGGGCTGAAACGTATGGAGAAGCCCATCTCTCCGGCTTTAAAAAGCATCTCCTTCATAATAAAGCCAGAATCATTATGATTGCTTTTAAACAATATCCCAAGAGAAAGCGATTTATGGATATCCGCCTGACCAATATCAAGTATCATGGCATTATACTTCGCCAATATCGCTGTAAGACTAGTAGTCACTCCAGGACGGTCTTCGCCTGAGATTTTCACAAGAATAAGCTCATTGTTTTTATTCGCGCTATCTTTACTCATAATATTTTTTTTATGCAATTCCTGAGAACCCCGTACAAAACAGTCTTCGCAAGCCTGCTGTTAAAGTGATTTTATTAGACTAAAACAGTCTTTATCTTTTTCAATTGCAAAAATAAGCATAAATAACCTAAAAAACATTAATTTATGTTAAAAAACATATTTTATTAGCATTTTTTGCTCGTTTTTGAAAAATAGTACATATCTTTGCACCGGATTTGAGAGAGAATGGCAACATTAATGCTCTTTTCCAGAGACAACGGACGAGAAGGCAGGAACGCCTGTTGCTCGTTCAAGTGTTAACTAAACTACTTTAAATGAATCGTTTTTATTCTATTGTTATTGCACTGACTATCGTAGGCATATCTTTGTCGTTCGTAACATTCGGACCGGCTACAGAAAAAGGCTTACGCATTGGGGAAAAAGTTACAAACGAAAAATGTGTGCCTAACGCGGGAAAGTATGCATTCGTCAATTTTTGGGCGGCATACAACGCAGAGTCTCGTGAAGAGAACGTAAGGTTCTCCGAAGTGATTAAAAGATTTGAAGCTTGCAGTAACAACAAAGGAGAATCGATTAAATCGGTTTCCATCTCGATGGATGCTTACGAAAGCATCTTCGAGGAAATTGTGAAGAAAGACAGACTCTCTTTTTCTGACGTTTACAGAGAAG
This sequence comes from Paludibacteraceae bacterium, assembly GCA_017632345.1. Taxonomy (GTDB): domain Bacteria; phylum Bacteroidota; class Bacteroidia; order Bacteroidales; family Paludibacteraceae; genus RGIG9379. The sequence continues at coordinate 12,661 of JAGBRL010000043.1, read as the reverse complement.
CTGGTGGCTTTGATTCGCAATTGGCCAAAGATTTTAAATTAGGCAATCAGTTTGGCAATTTTCTAATCGACGCTCAGGGACGATTGGTGGCAAAAGACATCACACCTGATGAGTTTGAGCGAATGTTGAACGAGTAATGCAACCCTCCAAGGGAAAAAGAGGAGCGAACCGCTAAAGTTTGAAACTTTTACGGTTCGCTCTTGATTTTTTTATGAACTTCTATTTTATATTTTTACATCTGATGCTCATTTCGTAACAAGTCGCCCACTGTTTTTACAGGATTAAACGTCTCTATCGGCACTTCAACAAACACAGTGTTCCAGTCCGACATAGCCCCGTTCCACAAGCCCGGAAGTTCCAAAGCCTTAAGCTCCTTGCCGTCCTTAGACTTTGACGAGATAAAACCTGTTGAATAATCCACATACTTCGTCAAGTCAAATTTTCCACCTTTATAGTCTTTTACGGCACAGACCAAGTCCACCGGATTGAAATGCGTTGCGTTTTTAGCAATCTCCATCTGACCTGCGTCATTTTTATCAAACTGAGAACTTTCAAGAATCTGCAAGGACTTTGTTCCGTCTGCATTAAAGCAGATAAACGGTCCACCACCTGGCTCACCTTGATTTCTTACCATACCGCACACACGCAGAGGTCTGTTCAGTTTTGTTCTAAGATAAGAAACCGGGTCATTTTTCGCAGTTCCGCAATCGTCAAGACAAAGTTGCGTTTCACAAAAACGAAGCATCTCTTCAATATCCTTAGAACTTGGCGTTTTCTTATCCATCAGTTCAAGATAAGAGAATATCTTCTTCTGCACACTCACAAGCACCCCTGCCAATATTGCCTTAAACTCTACCGTAGGCTGCTTCATCGGATCAGGCACCACATTGTCTATATTCTTTATGAAGACTACATCCGCATCAATGTCATTCAGATTCTCTATCAGCGCTCCATGTCCGCCAGGTCTGAAAAACAGACGGTCGTTAACCCTGAACGGATTATTTTCCGCATCTACCGCAACAGTGTCCGTTGAAGTCTTCTGCACAGAAAATGAAACATCAAACTCAGCACCGTAGTTATAAGAGAAAGAAGCTCTTTTATCCTCCAAAAGCAACTCGAACGGATGCAGATGCTCAGGTGACACAGTAAAATGCAAATTCACCTGCCCTTTTCTATTCTTCGCATACAAAGCACCCTCTACCAAATGCTCTTCAAAAGGAGTTCTCGCATCCTTCGGATACTTGTGGAACTGCAACAGTCCCTTGGGCAGCACCGCATAATCCAGCCCTTCCTTATTAAGGATATTACGCACAATATCCAAGTATCGTCCATCCTTTTTCAAGTCAACAGCAGACTTGCCGGTATTCTTCTTGCAGCACTCGTTTAACTTATCAAAAAACGCAAAACGTTCCAAATTATCAAAGAACATCTTCTCAAACTCTGTAGAAAGTTCGTCACAATTCTTTTCAATAAACTCAAACAGAGATTTGAACATACGGCTCGCAGCCCCTGAAGCCGGAACAAACTTAACGATTTCATGTTCTTCCTTCAGATAATTCTGCCACTCACCTATGTAATAGGCTTTTTTTTCAGATGCCACAGCAACAATGCCTTTGGTCAACGTAGCCGCACTATCAACCCGCAGATACGGGAAACCTTTCTTGAAACAGTCTAACTGCTCTTCCAGTTTCTCTCTGCTAATCCCCTTCTTGTCTAAAAGTTCTAAATCTTCTTGTGTCAGCATAGCAAATGTCTAGTTTTTAATTTTCTGCTAAGTTAGAAAATAAAATCAATATTACACCTTTAAAAACATTTAAAAATCCCTAATGTTTTTATATTTATAAACATATTTTGCAGATATTTTTCAAAAAGGCACATCACGATTCAATATCAGCACTATAAATTTCATAATACACCCCATGCTTAGCCATAAGTTCATCATGCGTTCCAACCTCCGCCACACCGCCGTCTGACAGCACCACGATACGGTCTGCATTCCTTACGGTGCTGAGCCTATGAGCAATCAACAAACAAGTCTTTTCCTTTCTTAGCTTAGTCACTGCATCCTGAATAAGGCATTCTGTATGTTGATCCATATTGCTCGTCGCTTCATCAAGCACAAAAACAGCAGCCTCCCTAAGCATAACTCTAGCCATAGAAAACAGCTGCTTCTGTCCGGAGCTGACATTCTCGCCGCAACACGTCAAAACAGTATCATAACCATCTGGCATTCTGCTCACAACACCATCTATATTGGCCGCCTTTGCAACAAAATCAACCTTATCGTCTTCTACAGAATCCATCCCGTAAACAATATTGTAGCGTATAGACTCCGAGAAAAGAAAAACATCCTGAGGCACAATTGCCACGGAACGCCTCAGAAAAGAGAGAGGCAAATCTCTCACATCAACATCATCTAGCTTTATAGAACCTCCGTTCACATCAAAAAAACGAAGAAGAAGATTGACCAATGTTGTTTTTCCAACCCCTGTTCTTCCTATTATGGCCACAGTCTCACCAGGCTTCACCTCAAAAGAGACATTATTCAGCACACATTTTTCCGCAGAATATCCAAAAGATACATTTTCAAACTTAACAGCACCTTTCAAACGACGCGGAACACAAGACGTCTCTTCAGAATCCACCTCCCGCTTGCAATCAAAAACTTCAAACACACGCGCGGCACCTGCCAATGCCGCCTGTATCTCATTTATCTGTGTCGCCATACGATTTATAGGACGCAAAAACTGTTTAGTATAAAGCAGAAAAGTTTGAATCACACCTATCGTAACCAAACCTTTGAACGCCAATAACGCGCCCAACACAGCCACTACAATATAAGACACATTATCAAGCACCCTAAGCAAAGGCATCAACAAACCACTATAAATCTGAGCTTTAGCCCCCACATCCGCAAATCTGTCATTAATATTTTTAAATTTAGACAACCTCAAATCTTCACAGCCAAAACCCTTTATCAACCTCATAGACTGAAGTTCCTCTTCGGCAAAACGACTTAGCTCAGACAGAAGCTTCTGCTGCTTTGCAAAATGCTGCCGAGTTTGGCGAATAACAAATCGGCTCAGTCCCAAAACCAGAGGAATCATAAAACAGACAGCCACCGCCAACCGCCAATTTAAAAACAACATAACAACCAGCATCAACAGCAGCATGATAAAAGTGCTAATCATCTGAACTGCGGAATTACCCAGACCTTGCCTAATAAGTTCAACATCATTTGTAACACGGCTCATCAATGCGCCAGTACCCTCTTTTTCAAAAAACTTCACGTCTAATTTCAGTATATGCCTTGTCAAATCTTCACGCAAACAGCCTGACATATTCTGAACAATTTCCACTGACTTCCAATCTGTAATCCAAGAGAAAAAAGCATCGCCCAAATATATTATCAAAAGTACAAGCAACAGAAAAGACAAGGTCTGCCACTTTACATCAACACCTGCTTCCGAAAGTTCAAAACACTCATCAAAAATGTGACCTATAAGCACCGGCGACAAAACTTTGCAAAGCACATCAAGAAAAGAAAACACAAAGAGCCATAACACGCTTAGAGCATGCGGTTTAAAGTACGGCATCAGCCTCAGTAATGTATTTCCAAATATTCCGCCCAACATCATTCTCCTGTTTTAGAAAGACAAAAATCACGATAAACGTCGTTATGCCGCATCAACGACCCATGAAGGCCAAACCCCGCCACTTTGCCATCCTTCAAAAGCAAAACCTTATCCGCATAGATTGCGGAGCCGACACTATGCTCAACCATTATCTTTGTAGCTTTGCACTTGGCCAATTCCGAACGAATTTTCAATCCTGTTTTCGCATCTAACGCGCTAAACGCATCATCAAACACAATAATTTCAGGTTTAGCCAACAAAACAGCCGCAATGTTCAACCGCTGCTTCTGACCTCCTGACAAATTTGCGCCGTCAAGTTCCAACTCGTAATCAAATCCGTTTGGCTGCCCCTCTATAAAATCCAAGATTTCAGCTATTCTGCACACTTCTCGCATCTCCTCCAAACTTGCTGACTTATTACCCAAACACAAATAATCAGAAATTGTCCCGGCCAATATCTTTGGGTTCTGATGCACAACTCCAACATGTTTGCACAACACCTTTGACGAAATGTTATTTACAGGAACGCCGCCAACCTCCACCACACCGACAGAGGCTTCGCAAGCACCAGCTATCAAGCTTATTAACAAGGATTTGCCTGACCCTGTCTCACCAAGAACAACTAATGTTTCACCATCTTTAACCTCAAATGAGACATCAGAAAGCAACAGTTTTCCCTTCTCTTTTCCTAACGAAAAATTTTTCAAATAGACATTCGTAAATTTCACGCTTGCATCCTTAGGTTTTAACACTAAAGATTCTCTCTCTGACATTTCCTTATCCAGCACCTCGAAAATTCTAACGACAGAAGCCTGCGCTTGCGAGACGGACTTGAACACAAGCGAAGCCATCAGCAACGACAACAATATTTGCAAAAGATAGTTAGTGCAAGCCAGCACATCTCCTATTTGCATACCTCCGGCCGAAACGATTTTAGCGCCAAACCAAATAACAATCACGACACCTATGTTCATCAGCAAAGAGACAATAGGCATAAGAAAAACGACCCACTTGCTAACCTTCAGCGTTATATCCACAAACTTCGCATTGACATCAGAAAAACGTTCTCCTTCAAAATCTTCACATACAAAAGACTTCACAACGCGTATTCCAGAAAAAGTCTCAATAAGGAACCTGTTCAGATTATCTAATGCAGCCTGTACATGATAGTACATAGGAGACACCTTCTTCAGTATAAAGAACACGACAAACAACAGCAATGGCATCAGCAGCAAAAGCACCAGCGACAATCTGCGGCTAAAAGTGAAGACCATAAAAACAGAACCCACAAAAAGAAACGGAGCTCTCACCACAAGCCTCATAGAAGCCTGCACCACGTGCTGAAGCCTCGAAACATCATCTGTCACACGTGTGACCAAAGAGTCCTTGCGAAATTCATAAATATCTGACATTGAAAACTCATGCACCTTCTTAAACAACGCAAGCCTCACATCTGCACCCAAATTTGCAGAAACTTTTCCGGCCGCATAAATAGAACCAAGTCCGCCAATCACGCCGATAATCGTCACCAGCAACATTTTCAGTCCGCACACCCAAATAGCACTTTCATCTCCGCCAACAATCCCGTCATTCACGATGCGAGCCATAAGAAACGGCTGCACAAGCTCCGCGCTCACTTCAACAATAACCATCAAAGGAGCCAAAGCGACCAACACCACATAGGGTTTCAGCATGTTTAAAATACGGAGAAAATTTTCCAAAACCACCAGTTTTACTTTTTTGCAATGATACAAAAAAAATAGGTGAAATAAAAGACCTTTTGTTCACATTGTATGTCAATATCACGGCACTTTTCTGCCACACTGCCAAATTCATCTCTTTATCAAGCGACAGTCCTATTAGATTGAAAAACAGTAACCGAAACACGATTCCCTTTATGCCTCAAAAAAGGAACGTTCCCACAAAAGCGGGAACGTTTCTTATGATATATGTACATGTAAATTACAAACTCAAATAATCGCAAACATCCTTATAAACGAAATCAGCATTAAAGCCAAACTTTTCGTCCAGCACTTTATAAGGAGCAGAATAGCCAAAATGATCAAGACCATGAACACGTCCGTTGGCACCCACCAAGTCTCTGATAGTCAAAGGCACACCAGCTGTCAAACCGTAAGTAGGCACACCAGTTGGCAACACAGCCTCCTGATAATCCTTAGGCTGGCTTCTGAAAAGGCCTTCAGATATAGCCGAAACAATCTGAACCTTAATACCTTTTTGGCTTTCAAGCATCTTAGCACCATCAAACAAAGTTGACACTTCAGAGCCGCTTGCTACAAGTACAATGTCTGGCTTGCCGTCTGAATGCTTAACAATGTAAGCGCCCTTTTCTGCCTGCAGCGCATCCTTATAACGATCTCCAGACTCAGAAGGGAGGTCGTTCACATTCTGACGCGAGAATATCAACCCTGTTGGCGTATCTATATTCTCCATAGCCATCTTCCATGCAACAGTAGCCTCATGCACATCTGCAGGGCGAAGCACCAACATACTGTTCTTCCCTTTATGATTCTTAACATGCTCCAGAAGACGAACTTGAGCCTCCTGTTCTATCGGCTGGTGTGTCGGACCATCCTCTCCCACACGGAAAGCATCGTGCGACCAAACATACCTAACCGGAAGACGCATCAAGGCAGACATACGGTAAGCAGGCTTCATATAATCAGAAAATACAAAGAATGTACCGCACGCAGCAAACAGACCTCCATGAAGAGCAATACCGTTCATGATACACGCCATCGTCAACTCAGAAACACCTGCATTCAAGAACGCTCCAGAGAAGTCTCCATGCTCAAATGGCTTTGTCTTTTTCAAAAAGCCGTCAGTTTTATCTGAGTTAGAAAGGTCTGCCGAAGCCACAATCATATTCTCAACCTGCTCAGCCAGCACACTTAGCACAGCCGCCGAACCAACACGAGTAGCCTGATTTGGCTTTTGCTCTATCTTGCTATAATCAATTTCAGGAGCCTTTCCGCTGAAGAACTTCTCCAATTTCGCCGCAAGTTCAGGATTCTTTTTCGCCCATTCAGCCTGCTCAGCCTTTTTCTGAGCCGCCATCTTAAGCAACTCGTTCTTTCTATTTGCGTAAAGTTCAGCAACTTCAGGGAACACCACAAACGGATTCTCAGGGTCTCCTCCTAAATTTTTGATAGTCGAAGGAATATCGACACCTGCAGCAGAAAGCGGCTGACCATGAGTAGAAACCTGATTTTCAAAGCTAGAGCCATCAGCTTTCAAGCACCCTTTGCCCATTACAGTTTTACCTATGATAAGAGTAGGGCGTGATTTTTCAGCATTAGCGGCAGTCAACGCGTCAACAATCTGCTGAGCATCATTTCCGTCTATCGAGATAACGTTCCAATTCCACGCCTTGTACTTCGCAGCCACATCTTCCGACGAAACTTCGTCCACCTTAGTTGACAGCTGAATATTGTTAGCGTCGTAATACATGATGAGATTGCTAAGGCCTAAAGTTCCAGCAATACGTCCCGCACCCTGAGAAATCTCTTCCTGAATACCACCGTCCGAGATGAACGTGTATATCTTATGACTCATCCATTCGCCAAAACGAGCGACAAGAAAACGTTCCGCAATAGCAGCCCCTACTGCCATTGTATGACCTTGTCCTAGCGGACCAGAAGTGTTCTCTATACCTTTGTCAAAATCTGCCTCTGGATGTCCCGGAGTTTTACTGCCCCACTGACGGAAGTTCTTTATGTCTTCCATTTCCAAATTGCCAATTAGCAAAAGAGCAGAATAAAGCATAGGAGACATGTGACCCGGATCTAAAAAGAAACGGTCTCTGTTAATCCAGCGAGGATCTGCAGGATCATAATTCAGAAACTGTGAGTAAAGGACATTAATAAAATCCGCCCCACCCATAGCACCTCCAGGATGCCCTGACTTCGCTTTTTCAACCATAGCAGCCGTCAATATTCTTATATTGTCAGATGCTCGATTTAGCGTTTTTATATCAACCATTGTTTAAAAAATATGTTTGTTATAAATGGAAAAAATAACTAATCGTATATCTGAAGCCCCACACACCATCGTTAAAGTCGCCAAAACCCGGTGCATAAGACTGTTTAACTATCCTTCTCGCATCATCAACAAAACTCTCTTTTTTCTGACAATGCAAAAAAGTCTTATAATGCAGTTCCAAACCAACACATAAATACCTGAAAACCGGCGTTTTAAGGCCAGCCACAACCTCTCCCCACTGAGCAAGAACATCACCTTCCGCAGAAAAACGTTTGCCGTCGCCCCTAAAAGCATCGACCACCACATAATCCTTCACTTCATATTTGTACGGAGAAATCACATATCTAAAGCCAAGATACCCCATCGGACTAATCGTTCTATACGGCTTCTTGTTCAAGAGATTAAAATCTGCCCCAACCTTGAAATATGTTCCGGAAACTCTGTAAACATGACTTTGAGGCACCTCTACAACGGCGTAAGAATAATCTTCCGACGCGTCTATATCAGCAAAACCGACCTCCACAGCAGGCATGAACGTGTGATTAATATCCAACCCTGCCGAAACATTGAATCCAGAACGATTAGAACTAAACACAGAACGAAGCGGGTCAACCAGATCTACATCCACATAAAAGCCATAGACACTCTTAGGCTCTGTGTAGTAAAACGAAGTTGTATCCACACCCTTTCTGCTATCCTTCTTATCTCCCTTAGCTGCATAAATATCAGAAAAGGGCAAAAGCCAAAGAACAGCACTAATCAAAATTCCAATATATCTTGACATTTCTTTCATCAAACCTTCCTAAAACAAATTTGTTTCTAACGACAATAGAATCCCCATGATAGGCATTGTTCATATAAACCGTGTCAATCTTGCTGGTAATTCTGCAGCCGCACTCCGCAGAGACAAACTCCTCTGTGTTTTTGTGCTTAACTACCAACACTTTAGAATACGGCACCCCGCTTCTGTAGAAATCCATACGAAACTCAGAAATTGTATCGAACGCCGCCAACGGCAACCTGACAGAAGAACAGCTCAATGTATCTTCCAGCAAGAGCAAATTTCTCTTTCGGTCCGTCACTTTAAGACTTTGCAAAGAGACGCCGCTTGTATCCCTACGGGTTGCAAAAAGAACCTCCATGCTCGTATCCATAGGCTCTTTGCAATAATCATTGCTGCACGACAGAAACGAACACACAAAGCAGACGACAAAAAAAGCCGACGCCAACGATTCCTTTATGTAATTTCTAAAAAATGCCTTCATGTTAAATAACAGTTACAATCTCACCCATCTCTTTTCGCTTTTTCTCCGCATTATCCGGCTTCAAAGCATACCCGATAGGGAGTATCACCATAGGCTCCACGTTCTCGTCCTCAATATTCAATGCCTTACGGCACAGTTCAGGGTCAAAATTACAAATCCAGCAACAGCCCAACCCCAACTCTTCGACAGCCAGAACCATATGCTCCGTAGCGATGGCCACATCTATATCGCAATGATCCTTTTCGTCGAATTTACGCTTCCACGACGCGTCGTGATGTCCGCACACCACAACACACAAAGGTGCGGAACGGAACCACTCCCGGTCATAACTCTCATAGATTTTGTTCAGCACATCTCTGCTCTTCACTACAAAAAAGGACCACGGCTGATAATTCACAGCCGAAGGAGCCAGACGAGCCGCCTCCAATATATAATCCAGTTTTTCCTGCTCTACAGGTGTATCTGAATACCCTCTCACCGACCTGCGGTTTCTCACTATATCAAGAAAGCTCATCTCTATTCTTTTTTTAATTAACAAATAATTTTATCCCAACGACTTCACCTCATTCTTCAGCATGCGTACAGCGATGTCTATAGGAGAATCCGGCTCCTTATTGTACTCTTCAATAAGCACTTTTGCAAAATCTATCGACGATATATCCGCAGGAGCTTGCGAAGCATACATATTAATAAACTGCACAAGCCTTTCGCGCGCGTTTTTTATCACTAACCACAACTCCGGACTTACATAAATCTGCTGAGTCACATTATGTTCAAACTCTTCCCTAATTGTGGCGAGCATTGCGCTATGAAGGTCCATAGCTGTCATACCCGGACGATTAATCCTTATTATCATAGACTCCAGACTAATCCTCTCTAACAGAAGCACTAACCGCTCATAAGCAGTTAGTTTAACCGGCGTCAACTTCTGAGCAGTCTTCTTTTTAAGTTCATAAAGACGCTTACGGTCTTCATTCTCATACATCTTCCTTTGCGTCAGATAAGTTGCCAAGAAAACAAGCGCGCCAGGAATTGTTATCTTTAAAATTTCCAGTAAAAAATCCATCTGTCAATTTATTGCTCTATGTTAATAACCTCTTCAAATCTGTAGTCGTTTCTCTCCGCAGAATTTCTTGAAACCAGTTCCCCGATAAAACCGGAAAGGAATAGCTGAGTTCCAATAATCATAGACGTGAGCGCCAAATAGAAATAAGGACTGTCCGTAACCAGCGGTGCAGGAGTTCCGTTTATTATATGAACAAGCTTGCTTCCTCCTACAATACCCACAGACACAAACCCTATCAAGAACATAAGACTGCCCACCACTCCGAAGAAATGCATAGGTTTCTTTCCGAATGTCGATAAAAACCACAACGAAATAAGATCCAGATAACCGTTAAAAAAACGGTTCAGACCAAACTTGGTGGAGCCATACTTTCTTGCCTGATGAATCACAACCTTCTCTCCGATATTCTTGAATCCTGCATTTTTTGCCAAATACGGAATATAACGGTGCATTTCACCATAAACCTCTATGCTCTTAACCACATTGTTTCTGTACGCCTTCAGCCCGCAATTGAAATCGTGAAGCTTAATGCCAGAAATCAACCTGGTTGTCGCATTAAACAATTTAGACGGCAAATTTTTAGCAAGCTTCGAGTCATAACGTTTTTTCTTCCATCCCGACACAACATCGTACTTCTCCTCGACAATCATTCTATATAGTTCAGGAATTTCGTTAGGACTGTCTTGCAAATCCGCATCCATCGTGATAACAACATCTCCAGAAGCATATTTGAAACCACAATACAAAGCAGCCGACTTGCCGTAGTTTCTTCTGAACTTTATACCTTTTACCGTAGGATTATCCTTGGCCAGCCCTAATATAACGTTCCACGAGTCATCAGTGCTTCCATCATTGATAAAAAGCACCTCATAACTGAATCCGTTCTCCTCCATCACCCGCTTTATCCAAGAGAACAACTCTGGCAAAGACTCGTCTTCGTTATATAAAGGAACGACAACTGAAATATCCATAAACCTATCCTTGTTAGTTATTTTTTTCTAAAAAATATTGACGTGAAAAGCAGTATAATAAAACCTGAAAACATCACACTGGCAAGGCTGTCCCATGCAAGTCTGGACGCAGATAATCTCTTCACCTCCTCTAAAGACTTTAGCCACAAATCTATATCTCCCTGAGGATACTGTGCCTGTTTCATAAGTTTTAGCGCAAAGCTTCCCTTTTCCGCCACATAATTAACACCCAAAAACTGATTGCAAAGATAAACACAAGCGGCAAAAATGAGACCCGCAAAAAAGAACATGTAAAAACCGTAACGTAACGCTGCCATGTAATTCATGTTTCCTTCCAGCACGTCATCTCTATATCTTCTTGTGAAATAAAATACGCAAAACACCTGAGCTGCCAATCCTAACATAGAGACTCCTGAAAACAACAAGCTTTCAGAAACGCCAACACTTTCAGAATTCGACACAAAAAAAACATAAAACTCACTAACAATCAACACAATACTCAAAACAAGACCTGTTTTCATTGTGTGCGTAAATATATTTTCCGCTTTGTTCTGCATACATTCATCGCAATTTCTTGCAAAGTTATACTATTTTTTTGTGATAACACACACATTCGCCTTTCATTTTTCAACAAAACCATTTATTTTTTATTTAATCAAGGCTGAAAAGACCTAGCATGCCAAATATAAATATGAAATCACAAAACGTGACATATGATTAAACGAAGACATTGAGATATGAAACAATAACTATTCCCATGCAAGGTGACATAAACATTAAAAGGGATCTTTTATAAAACTCCAAACTTTCTCATCACTGCAATCACAAAAAAGCGCACCGTCATGGTACTCCAATCTTGAAAACGTAAACATATAATACAAAACGCAAACAGCAGATTTTTTACCGCAGCACTCTTTCGAATGTGCAGCAAATCATGCGAACTCTCCAAATATTATAATATAGTCCGGTCAAAGTAATGTTTAATTCCAGCCATTTTTTTCATGTTTTTTGCAAAAAGTTTTCAACAATTCTGTTTTCTGAGAGTCTCGCCCCTTTGTTGCGGGTGTATCCAAAATCAATTTAGAAAAAAAATGAGGCGTCAAAACGCAAGCCTATTTTTAAAATTCTCAAAATTTAACCGTTTCAGAGACTTAACTATCTGCAACAACTTTGTTTTCAATATTGTCCTAAATAATTAGGTAACTACCGAAATCAATATTATGCTATTGCCCCGCCATGGCGAGTTTTGTTGTGTGTGCATTGCCTAGGGCGGTGCCAACGGCTGATGGGGTTTGCCCTTTCAGGGCACAGTATGGAGCGTGGAGTGGAGACTCAATGAATATGTATTGGTCTGATTTAGGCACATTGCAAATGATTATACTTCTGAGCGGTCGAATTAAAAATCCGACAGGCGAAAGATTCAATCATTTGCAATATCTTGCAATTTTAAGTTTATATTTAACGAATCCACATATTTTACATACGTTATAGAATCAAAAGGACCCTTAACAGTTCCTTTTATAGAATATGAGTTTGTCCATTTGTAGTATTCATCATAAACATCATAGGTTCTTTTAGGAAAAGTCTTATCATTTTTATCTACAATCCAATACTTTACCGAATCACACTTAAATCGATTTTTATAAGTTTTTGCAACAATATAACTCGAATCATAAGCATAACTTTTTACACATGGCAATATCACAAACTCATAGTGTTTAT
>JAGBRL010000002.1 GCA_017632345.1 Paludibacteraceae bacterium | reverse complement strand
GCGTAAACCTCTACCGTGAACGAAGTCTCGGCGCTCACACAGTTGTTGCCGTCGGTTACTGTGTATTTGTATATGTGTGAACCAGAACCCAGCTTGGTCAAATCTGCGTTTGGCTGCTCTGTCCAGTTGATGGTGTAGCCTGCAAAATCGCCTGCTTCGCTAACTGGCAAGGATGGTTTGTCGGAAGCATTCTCGCAGAACGCCATGTTTTCGACTTTCGGCGCTGTCGGCGTAGCGTAAACCTCTACCGTGAACGAAGTCTCGGCGCTCACACAGTTGTTGCCGTCGGTTACTGTGTATTTGTATATGTGTGAACCAGAACCCAGCTTGGTCAAGTCTGCGTTTGGCTGCTCTGTCCAGTTGATGGTGTAGCCTGAAAAATCGCCTGCTCCGCTAACTGGCAAAGACGGCTTGCTTGCTGCCGCCAAGTTTTCGCAGAACGGATTGATGGTTACTGTCGGTGCGGTCGGCTTGGCGTATCGTTTCACCACAAACTCGCCTGATGTAGCGCAGTTAGTTTCTTTATTCTTAACTGTATAGCTGTACTTATCGCCAGAAACATTTTTAACCTCTATCTCGTAAGCAGACGCATTGGTGTACGCATTCACTATTTCACTCTGCAAAAGCCCTGCTGAAACTACCGATTCCGGACAGTACGTGAAGTCTGTTTTTGGTGCGGCTGGAAGTGGCAATTCGTTCAGTTTCAAAACTCCGCTTGTCGGACAGCCGTGCTCATTCGTGAAACTGAAATTGTACACTCCGGCTGTTATGGTGACTTTCAAGTCGTTGCCATACTGCACATTTGCAGATGCCAACTGATTCCTTAAATAAGTTTCCGCTTCGGCTGCCGTTGGCAATGTGCCTGAACAATAATTCATCGGGGTTATTTCCGGCAAGGTTATCGCTCCGTCTGTAACGGTAACGGTCTGGTCCACTGTTGTGGTGTTGCCTGCCTCGTCTTTTGCAGTCCATTTTATAGTGGTTGTGCCAATTGGGAACGTGCCTGTGTACGACACGTTGCCGTCCGCGTCCATCGAGACGGTCACTTTGTCTGAATTGTCGTTAGACACGCTAAATTCTGTAACATCGCAGTTGTCTGTGGCTGTTGGATTTGATATAACTATGCCTGATGCCTCGCACGAAACTTTCTCTATATCGCTAATTCCGCTTATTACCGGATTTTCCTTATCCTCTACCGTCACGGTCTGTTTGCACTCGCTGTTCTTGCCGTTTACGTCGGTAACGGTCCAGAGGACTGTGTGCGTGCCTTTGTCAAGCGTCGCTGTAAATGTGTTGTTTAACAATGTTACGGCACTGCCGTCTAGTGTCGCATTGACGCTATGGATGCCGCAGTTGTCCGAGACTTCTGGTGTGAGGGTTACTTCCGCAGAGCATTCGCCTTTGTCTGTGTTCACAACGATTGTTTTATCTGCACAATCTATCGTCGGCGCCACACCATCAACCACCGTAAACTCGCGCTCGCACTTGTTGTTTTCGCCAAGGCATAAGTCTTCAACTGTGAAGATTGCCTTGTAGCTGCCCGGTGCGAGGCTGTGAGATATGTTGTCCCACGTCTGGGCTGTGACGCTGTCTTTGTACGAATCGTCCTTCTGTTTTGTCTGAAGCACGAAAGACTTCACTGCGTTCGCCTTGCAGCTTTTGTATGTCGGCGCGGCGAAGTTCACATTTGTGCTGCAGCCTGACGTGATTGTGTATTCTGTCGGCTGGCTCTGTGCGCATGCAAAATCTGGTTTGTCTGCAAACGGAATGGCTAACGTCACCTTGTCACTGACGCAGACAAGGTTTGTCTCTGGCGTGTATTTAACCTGAGCGATCACGTTAACCGTGCTTGTGCTGCAGTCGTAGCTTAGCGTTTTTGACGCGCTTGCGTTGGTCGTTCCATTATATATGTACTCAAACGTGCCGCTCAAGTTTGACGCGTTTGTTACCGTTGCGGTCACAACGAGGTCGCCGCCGTTCGACGGACAGACTTCCCCTACACTTGCACCTCCTTGCGTAAAGGCTACAGAGATTTCCGGCTTGGCATGAACTGTGAAACTCTTTGTAACATCGTCGCTCACGCAGCCGTTATTGTCGGTGAACCTGTACGAATAACCATGTGTTCCTGCCGACACGCTCGCAGAAACGTCTGGCTCGCCGCCAACCCATGAGACTCCGCTTGGAAGCGTCGGGAGTGTGCCTTCTGTGCCGTAGCAGTAGTTTGATATGGTCACTTCCGGCGCGGTCGGCTTGGCATATCTCTCAATCGTTAAATCGCCGGTTACTTCGCAGTTTGTAGCGTTGTCCTTTATTACATAGGTATATGTCCCGCCTTTTTCTGTAACAGTTATATCATAGGTCTTGCCTTCTGGCACTGTAACGTATTTTTTTACACTATCGGCAAGGATAGTAGTGTTCACGTCACTTTCGGCACAGAACTTGAACACTGTCTGTGACGGTTTTCCCGGCAATTCCAATTTCGTTACCGTAAACGTCTGCACGTCGCTGGAGCATGCCGGAGCGGTGGTTGTCACAAGGCGATAGCTGTAGGTTGTGACGTTGCCATCGGTCTCACCGTCTCCTTCATAGACTACGTTATAATCGCCTAACGTGGTCGGCAGCGTTGGAGCTTCTGAACCTGAACAATAAGAAAGATTGTCCAAAGTTCCGCTTGGCAACGAAATCTCCGTCACCGTCACCGTTCCGTTTGTCGAACAGCCGCTGGACGTTTCTTTTATTTTAAATGTGTAAGGATTGCCATTTTCTGATAGTTCTGAAATCTCATAACCATCTCCCAACTTATTTTTTATGTGCGACAAGAGGGCGTCTCTCGAAAACGAGCCTGTGCAATAAGAGAAAGCATCTACGGTCTTGTCTGCCATAACAAGCTTGGCAACCTCTACCGTTCCGTTTGCGGAGCAGCCGTTAGCTGTGGCTGTGTATGTGTATGCGCCATCTGCTCCGTTATAATCAGCCACAGTGACCTCGTAGTTATCACCTATTGTCTTTTTTATGTGAGCGATAACCTCATCTTCCGACGGAGCGGACTCTGTGCAGTAGTTTAGAGCTACAGGGTCGTTGCCCAGCTGCGGAGCCTTGCCTATGGTTACAGTCTTTTCGTAAGCGCCGCCATCGCCATCTTCTCCTTTGTATGCTCTGAACACCTTGATTTTGTACTCGCCCTCCTTAACACCGTCTCCTATCTTAAACTTTGCTTTTTTAGAATCTCCAGAATCTACTGTCAGCATGCTGCTTGTAACATCATTTCCATCAGGGTCTCTTACAATCCAGCTGTAATTTACTGTGTCATTATCAACGCTTTGAATTGCTTCATAGTCATACTCTGTCACATTCGTAGGCAAACAGATGGACGACTCTCCGTTTATATCAATCAAACTGACATCACAATACTTACCTACAATGTAAAAGTCAAACAGTTGGTCGTAAGTTGAGTTATCTTCTGTGTTAATCTCGCCCCCCTCTCTATCTACAAACACACGGAACTCTTTAAGACCGACTTCGGTAACTTTAACATCAGCATGTCCTTTACCTACACCAGAGTATTCACTAATTGTACTCCAAGTTCCGTCATCATTCTTCTTCTGCCAAATAAAATTAGCTCTCTCTGAAAAACCTAAAGCGTTAACATTTACCGCTACATCTTGATCCAAGCAAGATGTATTAGAAGACAAACAAAGACTTTCGCTTTCAAGGGATATGTAGTCAACTGCAAAATCAACACAACCAGAATTTCCCCATTGCCCAAATTCCGGCTTTACTGTTACAAATTGTTTTTGATTAGCATTATTTCTTAAATCAAATTTACCATAAATAGAAATGTCCATCTCATATACATACTCTTTGGTAAACTTTACCGATTTTTGTTCTGAATCTTTGATGTCTTTAAGATAAATCATATCAAAAGCCTTTGGGACTAAAGCGTAACCCAGCCTCGAATTGTTTTGCTTTACAATAATTTCCGTATACATTGTATTATCCTCAAAACAATCAGAAACCCCTCCTCCTTCCGACAAAGACATTTTAATATTAGTTCCATCTTGGATAGCATTGTTGTCGCAATTTATCTTAAAAAAGACTTTCATCCTAAGCTCAAAATATTTATGATTCCAAATTGGAACATTTTCGTCGCAATTCTGATTGTTATACCTCCCCGTTCCACACAAATTATTCTTAAAGTTTACACATTTATTATTATTATCTTTTTCACAGCACCGTTCATCGGTTGTCTGTTGGAATCTAAAACTCAAAGGTTGCCCACAATTTGCAGGAGAAAAATACATATAATAATTCGTGTCGTTAGCCATAAACGACTCAGGATTAGTTTCATAAGAATTGGAAATAAAAGCATTAGAACATGAATTAGAAAGCGTTATATGATTTTCCGGGAGAAAACTTTCTATATTGTCAACAAATCCAGAACCTGTCGTTGTTCCGTTTTTATCAACCACACTAAAATCCGTCCCATCGAACACATCTCCAGAAGACGTAGTATGGCAAGAGCTTGACTTAGGGCAGTCGGTAGTTTTTAGGGTTACTTTATTTGATTGTACAGACAAATCCGCAGCACCGGGGTACGAAAACACCTTATAGACAGGTTCTTCGGTTGTCATAAAGTCTGTAATTTCGGCTTTTCCGTTTTTCACCACTGCACGCCCCACGTTCGTCCACGTAGAGCCGTTGTCCGTAGAACGCTTAAAGTCCACGTACTCAACTCCAGAAAGGTCTGTCACCTCAATTTTCACAGATTCATCAACACATGCGCTCTGCTGGCTCGTTGTCAACGTTGCCGCATGGGTTGTCACGGCAATAATGCTCAACAAGATTGTAAACAGCGCTCTTCTTATCTTTTTTTCAGTTCCCATATTTTTTTAGGTCTATATAGTGTATAAATAGGTTCATTGCTTGCGGCGGCAGGGGCTTCGAACCTTATCTAAACCGCTCCTCCCGCCTGATGTGGCAAAGGTAAAATTTTTAATGATTCTACCCCACCCGCAAAATATGCTGTACAGCACATTTTGCATCTGTTCATCGTTTTCTTTGCATTCGCATCTATTTTGAGACGTAGCATGCCGCGCCCCTACAGACGCAAGAAACGCAAATTGGAGACAAATATACAATAACTATTTTATTTCGCAACTATTTTTTCAGTTTTTTTTGACTTTTCTCAAAAGAAATGGGCAGGAGGGAGGCAAAACGTGAGGTGGAGGAAGGGGTAGAATGCGAAAGAGACGTAGCGTGCTACGTCTCTACTGTGTGGAAACCTACAGGTTGCCTATTTCCTCTTTGGTCAGACCTGTGATTTCGGATATTTCTTCTATGGTCATGCCTAGTTTCTGCATTTTTCGGGCGGTGCTGAGCTGGGTCTCTTTGATACCTTGGGCGAGGCCTTTTTCCATGCCTTCGACAAGTCCTTCGGCTTTACCCTCCGCTTTGCCCTTTTCCATGCCTTCGGCCAGTCCCTCCGCTTTGCCTTTTATCATGCCCTCGGTTAGTCCTTCCGCTTTGCCTTCGGCTCTACCCTCCGCTCTGCCTCTCGCGATGCCTTCCTCCAGCATCTCCTTGAAGTCAACGCGGTCTTCGAGGGCCTTCAGGCCGGCTTCGTAGCGGGCCAGCTCCTCGTCGGTGAAGT
>JAGBRL010000042.1 GCA_017632345.1 Paludibacteraceae bacterium | reverse complement strand
TGGAAATGTCTCGCACGGAGTCGCAGCAGGAGAATTGACAGAAAACCATGCTGACGAGCTGACTCCATGTGTCATATACTTTGCAATGTTTGTCGGTCCCTGCTGTCCGAATAATTTTTCTGATATTTTCTTTCGGCAATTCGCCGATTGCTTGAGCGAAAAGTGTTATATTTGCCATAAGGAAGTTGTTTTGATGGGGATCATTGCTAAAATAATACTTTTATTTTAGCGCTCAACTTCCTTTTTTATTTTTTCTTATAAATTATTTAGGACAATATTGAAGCAGCCCTATCCAAATTAAAAATATAGACAAAAACCGAACCTCACGCCCCATTTGTCAACCTCTCCGTTATTCAGATAATTAAGCCTGCGAATATACTCTATCTGAAATATTTTCAGAACATTGTGCAGTCCCACGCCAACCTCCATGTAAGGCCTGCCCTTCTCTATCTCAAAAGCCGTAGGAATTCCGTCAACCTCAGGCATAGAGAACAGCATTGGATCATCAGGGTTCTTTAGCGGATTATTTTTATCTGACAAAGCCCCGTAAAACGCTTTGAAACGCACAAACTCACGCCAATCCAGCTCCCTTACCAACGGAATTCGCCCTAAAATAAAACCGTCGAGGTCATACATCAAATCCAACGTGACATACTGGTCTGTAAGAAATTCCATATTGTTCATCAGCCAAAAAGTCTCAGAGTGAATAAAATAAGACAAATTTGTAGCCGGCATGAAAAGCAACGGATACGGCACTTTATCCCATATCTTACCCGCTTTAAAATATGCGTCAATCTTTCCGAACGGCATTATAAATATACGCTGTGCATAGCTGAACTCCGCTTTGTTGTACGAATAGTCGCTGTTCAGGAAGCCCTTGGTTGCCCCTGCATAGCTCAACATGAACTCCGGCCTGTCCTTTGCAAGCGAGCCTCGGTCCTGACGATTCTGGCAATATATCATACCCGGAGAAAATCTGACAGAGGCTCCATATTCGGAAGTCTCGATGCCGTTCATCACATAACCGTCACAATTCCTTTTATAGACTAGATCGCCCGCCGCAACTTCGTTCTGATGCTTCAGGCTGAGGTTAAAAGAGAGCCCGTTCCTTAATTCATTAATAAACTCAAGCCTCTGCTTTTCGACGTAAGCGAACTGTCTGACTTCCACTCTTTTAAACGAATTAACCAAACTATGTTTTCCCGAAGTCATAAAACGTTCGCTTGGAATATCCCAGTCATACGAACATCCCACAATTACAGACTTCCGCGGGAACTCTGTTCTTGCCACTTTTTTGTCTATGAAAGAGTACTCCAGTTCTGTGTCGTATTTGACCTTTTCGTCCTTAAACCCGTAAGCGACCGAACCCGCAAAAAACAGACGCTCGTGAAGACCCGGATCTGTCACGCCGCCAACACCAAGACGCACACCCTCCAGGTCGTTGACAGAAAAAAAAGTTCCGACAGGACCAACATCAAATTTCGGAGGTTTACCCACTGGTATATGTCCCTCTATAATGGTTCTTATCGCAAATTCAAGCACTTTGAACTGCCACATATCCCTCAGTTTCTGATATGTAGAGTCGATGTTCACCTCGTTAGAGCCTAAACTATCCGGCCTGCTTTGCACTAATACAGAATCAGTCCTTTCAAAATAGTGATCAGAATACAACACATCTTCCACATTTGCAAAAACAGCAGAATCAGGCTCCTCAAACTTGTAATTGTCATAATAAGTCACGCGCCTCGCATACCCGCCCTGAAGCTGCTCTATAAACGAAATCTCGCCCGCAATCACCTCCTTTGACATTCCGTAAGTTCCGTTAGGCAGCGGCTCGAACTCTTGCGTCACGCGCATTGCCTTCACCAAGTTAAGCTTTGAATTTGGAGGGACGTTCAGCGTTATGGACTTAACTGAATAACTTGAGTCCTTAGCCACTAACAGGCTACCGGCAAAACCAAGGTCTTTCGTGTTCAGCGGCGCGAAACCAATTTTCACATAATCTTTTGCTGAATAACGCACAGTGTCAATTATGTAAAACTTATAGAACGTGGTTGCCAGCGACGACATCGGGCTCATAAATTTGGTCAGCAGCAAATCTATGTTGTTGTCATACACCTGCACTCCTGAAAAAGTCTGATTCAAAATATTGTCTATCAGTTCTTCTGACATCACATTAAACAGAAGTTTGCTGTCTTCTGCATGATAAACCACCTTTTTAGCATCTGGATTATGCTTGCTATGCACCTCTGCCACATTTTCTTGCATATAAAAAGGCAAATATGGCTGACCAGACAGTTCAGACGTGTCCATGTTGCTGTACAAGAAATCTATCTTGCGTTTCACCATATTAGTCTTTTCCGACCTCTCGCCTATGTTATTCACGCCCAAAACCGTACGCTCATAACGATTGACCGTATAGGCGTCCGCATTCCTCACGTCGTACAGGTCTTTCCGCTTGATAACACTGTCCATAAGCATAACCGCAGGGTTGTTTTTACGCTTGTACCTCTTGCGCTTCTTCTTTACCACCAGCTCCGTAAGTTCATACTGTTCCGGAGACAAATAGACGTCTAATTGAGTCTGACCTGCCTTTAGCTTGACCGTTTTTGAGTAGAACCCTATCGACGAGAACTCTACCGTTCTGCATTTAGTGTCAACCTCTATTTCATATTTTCCCGCATCATTAGTCATAGTTCCGACAAGCGGGTCCTCCAGAAAGGACACATTGATGAAAGACAGAGGCTCTTTAGTGACAGAGTCTCGCACAATCCCCTTTAACACAAAAAAATCCTGCGCATAAGCCCCCGACAATGGGAGCAAAAGCAATAGTAGAATAACTATACATTTTTTATATACGTATCTTTTCATTTCCCGTTAAACGTAAATTACAACAATATAGCAAGCAACAAGCTGTATTTTGGAGTGCAAAGGTAATATTTTTATAATAAAACGAATGCTCTTTTTTCTTTTATTAAGGTCTTTTTGACTGATTTTACAGATCCCAAAAGCTTATTGTCAATATTGAAGCAAAAACGTCCGCATTTTTTCAATCTGGCTGCAATAGTCTTAGGTTCTATCAAAATCTGCTAAAATTAGATTGTGAAGCCGTAATGATTTCGAATATATTTTGCAAAAAACGTCCAAACTTCTTGTTTTTTTTTATTTAATGCACTATATTGCATACGGGAAGGAAAGTAAGAATTACCTGCTTATGTTGAGATGTCAGTTTGATTCAGGTTTCTACTGTAAAGCGTGAAGATATTATTTCGACGGTCTCTTTGATTTGGAATGTTCAGACAAAACGTGTTCAAAGCCGGCCGAAAGAGCTAAATATTGTTTTTTTATTTATTGACTTTTAAACGCTTAATCATGAGATGGATTCGCTACATATTATCTTTATTGGCATTACAATTTATATGTATGGCAAACTTTAGTCAGACGATGGACGTGTCGCCTGTCGGAACATTTTCCGAGTACAAGGACGGCATATTCCACACAAGTTGCGTCATGGAAATCAACGCTCCGTACCATGTTGTAAAAAGCGTTTACTTATCTATTGTCGAAGGAATGAAATCTTCTCCCACCAAAGACCTCGACTGGGCTTTTCAGAACATGAGCAAGACAACAGGCTCAAGGGAAGAGTTTCTTTTGAGAGAAGAGGGAGTTGTTTACAACCCGCAAAGCAACAAATACCAGCTAAAACTGAAAATTGGCCTAAAAGACCATGAACCGGGTCTGTACACCATAAACGCGAACCTAAAGACACAAACGTATCAAAACGGCAAGTATGAAATCTCGTTCCGCACCACACAGAAAATAAAGATAATGAACTCCTGCGGGATAACTCTGCACCTTATGCAAAAAGATGCAAACACATCGGTTGTGTGCTTGCACTCTGACATGAGCTTTTCTTGGCTCTTCAATATATTTTTTACTGAAAAACGGTACAAAAACGTTTTAGAATGGAGACTGGAGCAATTTCTCATCAATGTGAAAAACCGCTCAGAATCCCACCATAAAATGGTGAAAACCGTTAACACACTTTAGCGAACTGCTCTATATTCTCGTCAACAAAGTGAGCTATCGCCGCAGTTGTCTCCTCCTCTATTTCAAAATAAAGTTCCTCAAGTTCGTCAAAAGCCTCAAAATCAACATACATGGCATGAAACTCCTCATCTGTAGTCTCCTTTTCCAGCTCCGCACGGTTTTCATCAAATATCTTCTTTGCCTTGTACACTAATTTTGACAGTTGAGCCGCTCCGAACACACGCATAGACTTTGCAAACGGATTGTCAAAAATATAGCCGCCATACCCATTCTGTATAAGCTGCACAAAACCTCCGTCACAAATCTCCTTCTGAAATATCTTGTAAGCCAAAAGCGAATGCTGATAACCGTTAAGAGCAGACATATTCTGTGAACAGACATCCCCGCCAAGCACTTTACGATACTCGTCAACGAACACTGACAAAAACTCGTCCATGCCCTCCGCGGCAGCTCTTTGCAAATCTTCGTCTTTAACAATAATATCAGCCATACAACCTTATTTTTTCAAGCCCAATACAAACGAATTCTGAAACACAGGATAGCTAACCCGCAACGAGTCAAGTTTCTGGCTCACCTCACTCACATTACATGACGACGAATACGTGACCATAAACTTAGAATCGCAAGACATTGTGGACAGCGAGTCCGAAAGACCTTCCGCACCTGCGATAAAATCTGCAGCCTCTGCCTCACTTTCAAACGTAGCTACCACCAAGTAATATTCTTTGCGTTCCGCTTCTGCCTTGCGCTCTGCCTCCATTTTCTGCTTTACAGACTCCTTGACCACAGGAATTGGCGAAAAAGAAGCGTAGTCTGTCCGTCCGCCATACCGCAAGGGCTGACAAAACAACAGCAACGCCACCGCAGCCGCCACACCTCCCGAAAAGATTCCAGTGCGCGATTTTACGCTCTTTGCCTTAACCTTATCTTTCACAGTCTCGCCGCCTTCGCTCAGCTGCGGAAAATAGAACTCGTGCAGCCCGAAAGCGTCCGCATTTTCTATAGAATAGCCTTTTTGATGAAATATCACATTTCCGCCTTCGACAACCAACGTGCCAAAACCTTCCATTACAAACTCTTTACGCAAAGCCAGCTCTTGCTTCATGCTCTTCACCTTTTCGGCCACCAACCTGTTCGCCTCGTCAAAAGAAATGCCGCCCTCCGTCATGAACGCATGAACAAGCAGCCCGTCATTATGTGTGAGATGCGGATTAAACACGACCTCAGCCGAGGGCGGACAAAATCTGTTCGACTTCCGCTCTACAACCGCGCCTTTTGCGTTCACCACAAAACCTCCTAAATCCGGAACTATCACGCACGCATGTCTATTCAACAGCTCTATAGTTAACCTAATTAATCCCTGCATTTTCTTTCTCCTCTTTTTCTTTTTACACAATTTTTCACAAAAATAGATGTTTTTATCTATATAGCCAAACTGTTTTCGCTCCTATTTTACTCTCAAATCATATTTTTTGCCTTTTTATCCTCACTTTTTTTCAAAAACTGATTCTAATAATGATTCCGAAATCATCAGAAAGCCGAGGAAAACCATCCGTAAAAACAATAAGCGGAAGGAGTCTCCAACGGCCCAAAGGATACTTGCGTTTGTTAAGGAAGTGCCTTGTCTCCAGGCTAAGGCGTTGCAAATATTATAAAATCCATGCGTTTCCAATTTTTTTTATACAGTCAATTGGTTATTATGAATTTTATATTTCGTAATTTATGGAAATTGGCTTAACTTTGCTAAAGTTTATTTAAGAAGTTAAAATTTTAGACTTTTATGAAATACTTGATTATACTTGGCGACGGAATGGCAGACGAGCCAATCGCCAAACTAGGCAACAAGACAATTTTGCAAGCGGCAAATATCCCTACGATGGATATGCTTGCGAAAAAAGGCAAGAACGGCCTTCTTGTAACTGTTCCCGACGGTTTTCACCCTGGCAGTGAAATTGCCAACCTGACAGTTATGGGGTATGATGTGGCTAAAGTCTTCGAAGGAAGAGGTTCCTTGGAGGCTGCCAGTATCGGTGTGGAAATTGAACCGGGCGAGATGGCTATGAGATGCAATATTATCTGTGTGGAAAACGGTAAAATCAAAAACCACTCGGCCGGACACATATCAAACGAAGAGGCGTATGAGCTGGTTGACTTCCTTGAAAAAGAACTTGGCTCTGACGTTGTGTCTTTCCATAAAGGCATATCCTACAGACATCTTCTAAAAGTCAAAGGTGGAAACAAACACGTGTCTTGCACCCCTCCTCACGATGTGCCTGGCACTCCGTATGCTGACGTTATGGTCAAGGCAGACTGCAAAGAGGCGGAAGAGACTGCAAACTTGCTTAACGACTTGATATTGCGTTCTCAAAAACTGCTTGAAAACCACCCGATTAACATCAAACGAAAAGCAGAGGGCAAAGACCCTGCAAATAGTATTTGGCCTTGGTCTGCCGGTTATAAGCCGCAAATGAAGACACTGTCTGAAACATACGGACTGAAACACGGAGCTGTGATTTCGGCTGTCGATTTGATTAAGGGCATCGGTGTTTACGCAGGTCTTAAACCTATTGAAGTGGAGGGTGCGACCGGACTGTACGACACGAACTACGAAGGCAAAGTGAAAGCTACCATTGACGCGCTGCGCGAAAACGACTTCGTCTATCTGCATATAGAGGCGAGCGACGAAGCCGGACACGAAGGCAACGTGGATCTGAAACTTAAAACAGTCGAATATTTAGAGAACAGGGTTGTCAAACCTATTTTTGAAGAAGTGTCGAAATGGGACGAGCCTGTGGCTATTGCTATTTTGCCAGACCACCCTACTCCATGCAGAATAAAGACTCACGTCGCCGACGCTGTACCTTTCCTTATATACAAACCGGGCGGCGAAGCTGACGCTGTTGAGCGCTACGACGAAGATTCTGCAAAAAAAGGCTCTTTAGGAACTCTAACTGGCGACGAATTTATGAGAGCTTTACTTTCCTAAGGTTAGTTCTATAGAGTGCCGAAAAGTTTATCACCACACGATTTATACCTTTAAAGTATAAACGGTGAATCTATAAACTCATTTTAACGAAAAAGGCAACACAAAAAGCCGCAGAGATGCAACTCACTGCGGCTTTTATAAATTAAAGCAATCTGGATAAATTAGATTGTCCTATCTGCCAATACACTTTATATCAGAGGAATATTGTACTTTGCGCACTCTGCACGCATCTCGTCAGACCAGATGCTGGCCTGAATTTCTCCGATATGCGCTTTTCTCAAGAAAAACATACAAAGTCGAGACTGCCCTATACCGCCGCCAATAGAAAGCGGCAGCTTATCTTCCAACAAACGTTTGTGGAAATACAACTCCTTGCGTTTCTCTTCCCCGGCAATCTCCAACTGGCGCAAAAGAGCCTCTTTATCCACACGAATACCCATAGAAGAGAGTTCCAAAGACTGCTCAAGAATATCGTTCCAAACAAGAATATCTCCATTCAAGCCAGGGTAACCTTTTTCGCCTTCAGAAGACCAGTCGTCATAATCAGGAGCACGGCCATCATGCTTCTCGCCGTCGCCAAGTTTTCCGCCGATACCCATCAAGAAGACAGCCTTATGCTTTTTAGTAATTTCATGCTCTCTCTGCTTTGGCGTAAGGTCCGGATACATCTGACGCAACTCCTCAGCATGAATCATAAATATATTCTGCGGCAATTTAGGCTTAATATCCGGATACATTTCATAAACTACATACTCAGTCTTAACCATAACCGAATATATTCGCCTAACAATATCTTTTAGAAACTCAACAGAACGTTCTTCCTTCGACACATGACGCTCCCAGTCCCACTGGTCAACGTAAAGAGAGTGCAAATTGCCAAGTTCCTCATCCGGACGGATTGCATTCATATCCGTATAAATTCCGTAACCGCACTCAATGTCATAATCAGCAAGAATCATTCGCTTCCACTTCGCCAACGAATGAACCACCTCCGCCCTTTGGTCGCCAAGATCCTTTATAGGAAAAGAGACCGGACGTTCGATACCATTCAAATCATCATTAAGACCTTGCCCTTGAAGCACAAACAGAGGAGCTGTGACACGTCTAAGACGCAACTCCGCCGAAAGGCTTCCCTGAAAAAAATCTTTTATCTTTTTTATCGCCAGTTCTGTCTGCTTTATATCCAAAACCGGCTTATAATCTTTCGGTTTTATTAAGTAACCCATCTTTTCTATAATTTATTTCTGCAAAGATAATTTTTATTTTTCGAGAAAGATAATATCATTCACTTTTTTTATCAAAAATACAATCGTTCGCCTCACATTAATAAAAAAAAGAAACTATCAGCCTGTATTTTTTAACAAAAAACACAAAATTCAGCCTGCTCGATTTGCCCCAAAAACACAAATTCAAATAACCAAGGAAAAAAACTCTTCAATGTTTTCCAAAATGAAATTATTTAGTACCTTTGCAAAACAAAAAAAATAATGGCTCCGTAGTTCAGTTGTATAGAACGTCAGATTCCGGTTCTGAAGGTCGCGGGTTAGAGCCCCGCCGGGGTTACAAATTTTGCAATAGCGGGACAGATGTTCCGCTATTTTTTTGCACCGTCCCTCAGATACGCAAACATAAGAACCATAAACACAACAATATTTGCCGCAAGATTTACGGCTACCGCACCATTCAGCATCCACATCGGAATAAGCCACACAGAGAATACAAATGT
This sequence comes from Paludibacteraceae bacterium, assembly GCA_017632345.1. Classification (GTDB taxonomy): domain Bacteria; phylum Bacteroidota; class Bacteroidia; order Bacteroidales; family Paludibacteraceae; genus RGIG9379. Next base: position 18,921 of record JAGBRL010000042.1, on the reverse strand, counting down.
AGCGATAACGCCAACAACAGATTTGACCACAAGTATGCGCAAACGGCCAACCGCAGAAAAGTAATGTCCTATGATATTAGCGACACTACCTGCCAAAATACCAGGCGACAAACCTAAAAGAATCTGCTTCACCTCCGCAAAATCCTCGCCAAACACCCAAACGAACAGCTCTGCCGGCAATACATTTGCCACAATCAGAACCACTATAGTGAAGAACACGCAATACCTGATTCCTTTATTTATTTCACTGCGTGCCACACTCTTTTCGCATCCGTCGCTCACTATGCGCGAATACTGAACCATTGATATGCTACGAGCCACAACCAACACAGATTCAGACAAAGCCACACCTATAGAAAAGACACCTAACGAGGCGTCACCTGCATAATATGCTAAAAAATAATAGCTCAGTCTCGTATTAAAAAACTGCAAAAACTCGCTCAGCTGAGTCTGAAATCCGAACCTGAAAACCTGAAACACATCTCCCAAGCTAAACTTAGCAAACTCCCGCAAAAGCTCATCTCTCTGAAACCACAAAGACACTAACGTTAATGTCACAACAGACACAAGCCATGCATAAAAATAAGAAACGTAGCTTTTATCAACAAATTTATAAAAAAATAAAAGCAACGAAAGCAAAAGCAAAGGCTGCAATACGGTCAACACATTATATTGCTTAATCTTGTTGACACCAAGAAACATAGAGCTAAAAAAAGAAAGCAAGCCAAGAAAAAAAGAGATTACAAAAAAACAGATAGACAAAGCGGACTGACTCTCCATTTTATAGAACACAGTTGCCCCTACCCCCGACGTAATTGCCAGCCAACACAAAGCCATCGAGAATAGCCTGCCGCCCCCCTTCTTTTTAAAAAAATAGGAGACACTGCTGCCGGTAAAAACACTTCCTACGATAGCCAACAGCCCAATGTCAGCGACAAACATAGCCACCACGCCACGTCCTTCCGCTCCCCACAAACGAGCAGACAGAACCACCACAAGAAAATTGCACAGCAAAATAGAGCATTTACCGACAACTGTTTGCAATATATTCAGTTTATTCTTATCCAATGCCTTTCTTTATAAAATTCACAAAACCAATTTCTTGCGACTCCCAATTATACTTGCTTGCGCACAATTCAACGCCTCTGCTGCAATGTCTCCGATACAAATTTTCGTCATCTATATATCTCATCACAAAGTCTGCCGCTAAAGTCGCATCTCCTTTCGGCACAAGAAATCCTGCGCTGTCTATTTCAGGAACTCCCTTAGGTATGGCCTTTAAAGCCGTATAGATTACAGGTCTTCCTGCAGACATATAATAAAACAATTTTATAGGAAGACATCTTGTATTTTCCATATCATCGTCTCTTAAATCAAAAAACAAATCTGCCTGCCCTACCGTTTTACAAAATTCTTCAAACGGTTGCCACGGAATAATCTCAACTTTCACATTTTGCGGCAAATCACGAAATTTGAACACCGATGACGACACAACTCTAAATACAAAATGCGTCTCTGTTTTTTTACGAGCCACGGTTTCAACCGCATCAAGCACACGGAAAAAACCTTTTTCTGCCGTCATATTTCCTGAATAATACAAAACACACTCTTTCCGCAATGATTCCTTCTGCGGAAACCTTCGCACCTTATCAACAGATGCGTAATATGTTAAAAACATATTTTTTTTCCACGGGAACAAAAATCTGAAAGGAATCGACTTATAGTATTCTCCAAATATAAAAGCGTCACTCCAAACACCAGCACAAAAAGAGAGGGACACAAGCGCGCAGAATTTAAAAAAAACGGAAAAAACGGAAACGTTCCTCAGATTCTTCTTAGACGGATACCACTCTGTAATATCATAAACAACCTTAACACACTTGCCTTCTTTCAGCAAAGCCGACCTCACCCTTTTTGCAACCTTGACAGACAATGGCGTATCACAAATGACAACATCAGGCAAGACTGACGCAAGTTTATCTTCCATCCACTTCAATTTTCCGTCTCGACTAGTTTCTATAGAATAAGCAGAAAAGATATAAACATCGCAGCCCGCCATCTTCAGAGACTCCGCCTCTTGAAACGCAACTCTCTCATCCGTCTCTGTATGCGCCATTAAAGAAAAAGCCACAACCATAGAACTACAGCTATTAAAAAAGGCCGCCCAGACGGACAGCCTTCAGATCCTTCTTATGGAAAATTATCAGCCTTCAGTGATTGCTTCAGCTGGACAAACACCAGCGCAAGTTCCACAATCTGAACACTTTTCAGGGTCGATAGAATAGATATCACCTTCTGAAATTGCTCCTACTGGACACTCGTCAATACAAGTACCGCAAGCTACACAGCTATCTCCAATTACGTATGCCATAACTTTAGTTTTTTAGTTTAAAATAATGTTTTTATTTAATGTGCCGCAAATTTACATTACTTTTTTAATATTTCAAACTTATTTTCCAGAAAAATTTCAGATTTGAACACAACAAAGTATCATTCAAACACTTACGAAGCAATCTCACCTCAAAATCCTCTTTATTCTGTTCGCATCGTCTATCAGCACCTTCAGACGGCTTTCATCATTCTCTTCCAGCGCATTTTTGAACTGCTGCAATTTGTCCATATAAGAATCCAAGACAGACAGCACGTTCTCTTTGTTCTGCATAAATATAGGCACCCACATCTCCGGATTGCTCTTCGCCAAACGGGCAGTAGAAGCAAAACCACCAGATGCCAAGTCAAAAATGTTCTTTTCGTTCTTCTCCTTGTCCAGCACAGTAAGCGCCAGCGCAAAAGAGATTATATGGGAGATGTGCGACACATAGGCAGTATGCACATCATGGTGCGCCGCACGCATGTAAATAACACGCATGTTAAGCGAGTCGTACATGCTTCTGACAAGCTCCACCGCCTTCGGGTCCGAATCTTCCGCATTACAAATGATTCCGGCACGCCCCGCAAACAAATTAGGTATTGCCGCCCAAGGACCGCTGAACTCCGTTCCCGCCATTGGGTGCGACGCCACATAATTCTTTCGCCTTGGATGATAATGCACCGAGTCGTTCAGCTTCTCTTTTGTCGAGCAAATGTCAACAACTACCTGATTGTCATTTATTTTGTCAAGAATATCAGACAACATCCTAAGAGCGGCGCTAACCGGAACCGCAAGAAGAATAAGGTCGCTCTTCTTTATAAGCTCCTCGTAAGGCATAACCTCGTCAACAAGCCCTATACGCTGAGCCGTCATCGCATTAAGATCTATGTTATCACAGCCCAAGAATTTGTCTGCAAACTTATTCCTGCGAAGGTCGATAGCCATAGACCCACCTATCAGACCCAAACCTATAATACCTATTGTCATTTTAGAAAAACTTTAAATTAAAGAGGCCGAAACCACATATAAAAAACTCCCGCAAAGTTAATAATTTTCAATTTACACCAACACACAACATATTAAAAATTTCAAAAAACACACACACAACAAAAAAGTTTTTTCTTTATCCGACATTTTTCTTTTAAAAGACCAATCTCTCAACCTTCAAGACACAAAAATCAACCTATACACCAACCTTTGACAGATATACAAACAATACGCCCTAACATTTTTTTCTTTTTCGATTTTTTTGTCTATCTTTGCAAAAGTTTTTACCCTAAAGAAATTTAGGTTCAGGCAAAATTCACTTCCGTGCACGCCTTATGATTAAGGCTTGGGAGCTTGGCGCTACGCTAACAGCGTCGATTGCCGTTCAAATAAAATAAAATAAGCAATGGAAAGAAACATAGAAGCTTTAAAGCCAGGGCCTGTCTTCAAGTTTTTCCGAGGATATGTCCGTTTTTTCCACGATAAGATATTTTATCGTAAAACATATGTGATAAACAAGGAAAATGTGCCAGAAAACGGCACTCCTGTAATTGTCACGTCAAATCATCAGAACTGTCTGAACGACCCGCTGGGTCTCGTGTTTTCCTTCAAAGAGAGGAAAGTCAACGCCATGGCTCGAGCAGATGTGTTCAAGAACCCCATCGCAGCTAAATTTCTCCGTTGGATCGGGCTTGTGCCGGCGTTCCGTCTAATGGACGGCGAAGAGACACTCGGCAACAACGGCAAGTCGTTCGACGTGATAGAATTGGAACTGCTGAACGGCAGGACCATTATCATCTACCCAGAGGCAGGCCATCAGGACAAACGATGGTTAGGCGACTTCTCCTTAGGTTATTTGCGCATGGCATTTAACGCGGCAGAAAAGGACAATTTCGAAACAGAGATATTCATATTGCCATCGTGCAATCATTACTCAAGATACTTCAGCATGCGCGAAGAGTTCCTTGTAAAGTACGGCACGCCAATTTCGCTGAAACCTTTCTACGAGCTGTACAAAACAAAACCGCGCACAGCACAGCGAAACGCCAACGCTCTTGTCCGCAAGCAGATAGAAGAACTCATGCTAAATATAGAAGACCTTGAAAATTACGAGGCCATAGACTATATCAGAGAGACTTACGGGGTTGAATATGCGAAGAAGAGCGGGTTTGACCCTGAAAATCTGCACGACAAACTATTGTCTGACAAGCAGCTGGTCAAAGACCTGGACGAACTGAAACAGAAAGACGAGGCATTGGCAAAGAAAATATACGAGGAGACACTGAAGTTGAAGAAGGGCACGTACGACATGAACGTCAGAGACTGGAACTTCACGAAACCGTTCTCTCTGCTCAAGACAATAGCAAAAGGGTTCGGATTCCTGCTGCTGCTTCCTTTGTACATCTTTGCGATGTACCCGTTCTTGCCTATGTTCTACGCGCCAAAGGCAATCATGAAGAAGAACATGGACCCTATGTTCATAAGCTCTCTGAATTTCGGGACTTCCGTTCTTGTGACAATACCGCTGTTCACTATAATAACGTTGGTAGCAGGCACTTTTGTTTTTGATTCCTTTTGGATTGCGCTGATTTATTTATTTACTTTGCCGTTCATAGGTCTGTTCGCCTGGTATTACAGGTTGGAATTTATCAAATGGAAAGCAGAAATAAAGTTCAACAGGCTTAAAAACAGCGACGCAGTCCAGAATTTGATAAAAACAAGAGACGGAATGTGGGACATGCTGCGCAAAGCGCTAAAATGACATGTTCAGTCACACAAAAAGGTTGAATAGAAAATTAATTAAATATTTAAACTGTAAATTTTATGAATAACAGACGAGTTGTAATTACAGGTATGGGTATTTACTCGTGTTTGGGAAAGACTTTAGACGAGGTTAGAGAATCTCTTTACACAGGAAAGTCAGGTATCATCTTTGACCAGGCACGTAAAGATATGGGGTTCCGCTCAGCGCTAACAGCACACTTGGAAATTCCAGATTTGAAGAAAGAGTTGTCGCGCAGCCAGCGCGTGTACATGCCAGAACAGGCGAAGTACGCATACGTGGCTACATGCGAAGCTTTGAAGAACGCAAAGCTTGACCAGGACTATCTGGACAAGCACGAAGTTGGGCTGCTTTACGGAAACGACAGCAGCGCAGACCCGGTGGTCAAGAGCGTTGACACAATGCGCGAAAAGAAGGACACTACCCTTGTAGGTTCTGGAGCCATATTCCAGTCTATGAACTCAACTGTTACAATGAACCTTTCTTGCATATTCAAACTGAAAGGTATGAACCTTACGGTTTCCGGAGCATGCGCCAGCGGTTCTCACGCAATAGGTTTGGGTTCTCTTTTAATCAAGTGGGGATTGCAGGACTGCGTAATCTGCGGAGGCGCGCAGGAGGTAAATCCGTTCTCTATAGGAAGTTTTGACGGCATCAGCGCGTTCTCGTCACGCGAAGACGCGCCTACAAAGGCGTCTCGTCCGTTTGACCGTGACCGTGACGGACTTGTTCCAGGCGGTGGAGCTGCAACAGTTGTGATAGAAAGCTACGAATCAGCTGTAAAGCGCGGCGCTCCGATTTTGGCTGAAGTCATCGGATATGGTTTCTCTTCTAACGGCGACCACATCTCTGTGCCCAACGTTGACGGTCCGGCACGCTCTTTGCGCATGGCTATACAGCAGGCTGGAATCGACTTGAGAGAGATTGGCTACATCAACGCGCACGCCACTTCAACACCGAAAGGAGACCAGAACGAAGCCAAAGCTCTGTTCAACGTGTTTGGAGACTATCGTCCTGAAATCACATCAACAAAGTCTCAGACCGGTCATGAAATGTGGATGGCAGGAGCCAGCGAAATCATATACTCTATGCTGATGATGAAGAACGAATTTATCGCTCCAAACATCAACTTCGAAAACCCGGACGAAGATTCAGCCAAGCTGAACATCCCTTCGGTGCGTGTAGAAAAGAAATTTGACACATTCCTCTCTAACTCTTTCGGTTTCGGAGGAACGAACTCTACACTCATCGTACGAGATATAAAATGATAAAAAGGGAAAATCAAAGGCATTTATGAAAATAAATCGCTTTTGATTTTTCTTTTTGCGAAAGATATTTTATCTTCGCTGAACTTTTTGAGTATTGTAATATTTTAATGGACAAAAAAATGGAAAAACAAGAACTAATCGCAAAGATCAACGAAGTGTTGGCTGAAGAATTTGAAGTGGAAATTGAAGACATCACTCCAGAAGCGAACATCAAGTCAACATTGATGCTTGACAGTTTGAGCCTTGTTGATATGGTAGCTTTGATTGAAAGTGAATTCGGTGTGAAAATCAAAGGAACAGAAGTATCTTCTATCCTTACGTTCGAAGCTCTTTACGACTTCATTTACGAAAGACTTGCATAATGGACAAAAACCCTTTATATAAAGGAGAGGGCATAAAAGAACTTATCCCGCAAAGAGCGCCTATAATGATGGTTGACACGTTTTATGACGCGACATCAGACGAAGGGTTCACGGGATTGACTGTCTCTGAAGAAAACATATTCTGCAAAGACGGGTTGTTTACAGAGCCTGGCGTGATTGAGCATATCGCTCAATCCGCTTCGGCTTTCGCCGGTTACAACGCAAAGGCAAACAACCTGCCAACGCCTATCGGGTTCATCGGAGAAGTTAAAAAGTTCAAAATTGCGAAGCTCCCTAAAGTAAATGACACGCTGAAGACTAACATCAAGATTATTTCTGAGGTTATGAACGTCAGTTTGCTCACTGCCGAGACTAAAGTCAACGGCGAACTTATTGCTTCTTGCCAAATGAAAATTTTCATCAAGGAGTAAAAAAGACCAGTCTTTCAGCACTATTGAAAGGCAAAAAGTCCATATACGACAAATTAAGGAACAAGTCTGCGACTTGTTTTCTTAGTTTATATCGCATTGATACACAAATATTTAATTTCCACAGTAATGGAAGAAAAAAGATGTTCCGCCAAAACATTGACCAATAGGATCAAGATAAAAATTAGATTTAGCGAGGTTGACTCTATCAAAATGGCATGGCATGGCAGTTACGTCAAGTATCTTGAAGACGGACGCGAGGAATTTGGACGTGAGTTTGGTTTGGAGTATATGCACATGTTCAACAGCGGATATGTTGCGCCGATAGTCGATATGCACTTGCAGTACAAACATACTGTCACTATAGACGACACGATTATCGTAGAAACCACTTATGTGCCAAACAGAGCGGCAAAACTCGTCTTCGACTACAAAATATATCGCGAAAGCGATATGGCTCTTGTGCTTACCGCCAGGACAATACAATTGTTCATGAGCCACGACGGCACTTTTGAAGTGTCAAATCCGGAGTTCTTCGCCAAATGGAAAGAACGATGGGGATATTAATTCAGAACCAAAAAAAGAACAAACATATGCTTATAGATAAATATTACTCGGTTGAACGCATTATCAAAGAAGAGGCTAAATATGTGTTTTATGTAAAGCTTGACCCTGAATGCGAAGTTTACAAAGGGCACTTCCCTGACATGCCGGTATCTCCCGGCGTATGCAACATCCAGATGATAAAAGAGTGCTGCTGCGAAATTGCCGGCAAAGAGCTGTTCTTAGGAAGTATTTCCCAGTGCAAGTTCAGTTCGCTTGTCACACCTTCTGCAAACTCAGAATTGCGTGTGGCGATTCTGATGACAGAATCAAACGGCACTTACGCTGTTCGCGCGTCTATATCAGACAAACAAACTCTTTTCTTGGATATGAAAGCTGAGTTCACAGAAGCGTGAAAATCCGCAAAGTCAACAACAAGACGGTTTAACTTAACTTTTTGAGTCAGACCGGATTAATTCACAAAACACATTATGACTCGTCTAGCAATATATATATACAAATACTTCCAGTCGCATAAAAAAACTTTTTATGCAGTTTTGCTCGTAAGTTCTGTTTTATTTATCTTTCTGGGTTCAAGAATCAGATACGAAGAAGATATAACGAAGCTGCTTCCGTCAACGGCGGACTCTGACGGTTCTGAAAAGCTGGCCTTTGCAAACTTGAAGGTAAAGGACAAAGTATTTCTGCTTTTCTCGTCAAAATCGGACAGTGTAACACCATCAAAACTTGCCGCAGCTTGCGACGAGTTTATTGATACACTGCTAGTAAAAGACAGGGAAAAAGACTCTACCATTACTGATGTGCTCTATAAACTGGATGACGCAATGCTAATGAATGCGGTCGGATTTCTACAGCAAAACATTCCGACTTTCTTAGAAGATTCGGACTACAATACGATAGACTCTCTTATTTCACAAGAGCAGTTAGACCAGCAAATGACGGAAAATTTCATGATGCTATGTTCGCCTTCCGGAATAGCATTTCAAGACATGATCATCCAGGACCCGCTTGCGTTCCGCAACATCTTCAAAGATAAGATGAGCACAATGCAAAAGGGTTTGGGCGGAAACTTCATCGTTCACGAGCATCATCTGTTCGTGCCAGACACTACAGTTGCTCTCGGATTCTTGTCGCCAAGCTTCAAGTCGTTTGACTCAAAAGCCAGCAACAAGCTTGTGCAGATGATGGAAGATGAAATTATAAAGTTCAAGGAGCGCCATCCGGAGATAGACATACACTACCACGGCACACCAGTGCAGAGTGTCTATAATGCGCGACAGATAAAATCAGACCTGTTGACTACACTTGGAGTATCTCTTCTGATTATATGTGTGGCGATAGGCTACTGTTTCAGAAACAAGTCAACACTTTTCTTCCTCATTGCGCCAGTAGCATACGGTTCGTTCTTCGCGCTCTCCGTACTTTATCTTATCAAAGGCAGCATTTCCCTTTTAGCTATGGGAATTGGAGCTATAGTCTTAGGAGTGGCTCTAAGTTACTGTCTGCACGTAATCACGCACTACAAATACGTGAGCGACCCAGTAAAAGTGCTTGAAGACCAAACCGTTCCGGTTATCTTAGGATGCCTCACCACTATCGGCGCTTTCTCCAGCCTTATGTTCACTGAAGCGGAATTGCTAAAAGACTTTGGGCTGTTTGCATCATTGGCACTGGCTGGCACAACAATCTTCTGCCTTATATTTCTTCCGCATTTCTTCAATCCGGAAAGCAACAGAAGGTCTGACAAAGCGTTCAGTCTAATGGAAAAGATTAACTCTTATCCATTCGAAAAGAATACAATATTGATTGCGTCAATATTAGGGATAAGTGTTATCTGCCTATACACAAAAGGACGTGTCAAATTTGACTCTGACCTTGTGAACATAGGCTACCATGCTCCGCACGTTGTTGAATCACAGAACATTCTTGCAGAAAAGACAGCCAATGGCTACAAGACCGTGTATTACGCAACCAGTTCAGACAATCTGGACACAGCTCTTGTTTACAACAAAAAAATGCTGCAAATTCTTGACAGCCTGCAAAACACAGGACTTATCAAATCCTATTCCAAAGCGAGCGAACTGTTCATTCCTCAGGAAGAACAAGAACGACGCATAAAACGATGGGAAGAGTACTGGACTCCTGAAAAGATAGAACAGCTGCGTAAAAACGTTGGAACTGCGTGCCAGAAAAGCGAGTACAATTCGGCTATTTACGAAGATTTTTTCAACAGTCTGAGTAAAAAGTACCAAACAAACTCGATATACGAGTCGGGCATCATACCGTCTGAACTCATGTCAAACCTGATAGAACAAACGGACGGCACGTACATGGTGTTCACACCTGTTCAGCTTAAAAACGAAGACAAGCGCCGCATCAGCGACATCGTAACCTCGCACAAGCACTGCGTAGTTATAGATCCGTTCTATTACACCAACGACATGGTCGAGCTTATAAACAGCGACTTTGAAACGACACTTCTCATTTCATCGCTATTTGTGTTCATCGTGCTGCTCATATCGTTCAAAAGTGTCATTATCGCCACTTTGGCATTTATTCCTATGTCGTTAAGTTGGTACATAGTGTTAGGCATAATGGGCATATTCGGCTTGAAGTTCAATTTGATAAACATTGTGATTTCAACTTTCATATTCGGCATGGGAGTCGATTACAGCATCTTCATAATGGACGGGCTGCTGACGAATTTCCGCACACGAACAAAGCTTTTGGTTTATCATAAAACTGCGATTGTATTCTCTGCATTTGTGCTGATAATCGGAATTTCGTCACTGATGATAGCAACGCACCCTGCAATCTCGTCAATCGGAATATCAACTCTGATAGGCATGAGTTCGGCGGTGATAATATCATACACAATTCTGCCATTCCTGTTCTACTGGCTGATAAAACGCCCTACTTTAAGAGGCAAAGCCCCTATCACATTGTACAATCTGTTCAACGCAGAGTCGTACTTCAAAGAAGGCAAGATGACAGACAAGCAGAAAATACGCAACAATTACGAATACAAAGGCTACCCTATTGAATCGGAGTTGCGCAGGGAACTAATTGCCACATCAGACTACGAAGCAATATCAAACGTGCTTCCTGCACAAGGAAACATTCTTGACTTCGGCTGCGAACACGGCTACGCCACATACTGGTGCTACATCAAGGACACGCGCAATAAGGTTGTCGGATTTGACACTGACGAAACTCCGTTGACAATAGCAAAAAACTGCTATCTGAAGACAAGCAGAATCTGTTTCGAGTCAGATACAAAAGTGCTTAACGATGAATTTGACATCGTCATAATAAACAGAAACATAGAGTCTTTGGCAGAAAAGCTGAAAGCGGTAATATCCTCTGCAAGAGTTGTAATTATAAGAAAATCAGAAGGTGAAGATTACGTGAACACTTGCAAGAGCTTAGGTCTAAGCAAAACAGACGAGGACGACTTGTTTTACATTTTCAGCAAATAAACAGATATTGATATGTCAAAATACGATGTTGTTATTATAGGCGGAGGTTTAGGCGGACTGGAGTGCGGGTACACGCTTGCGAAAAACGGGCTGAGCGTCTGCATTTTGGAGAAGAATCCGGTTTTGGGAGGTTGCTTGCAAACGTTCAAAAGACGCGGCGTCACATTTGACACAGGCTTCCATTATATAGGCGGACTTTCTGAAGGACAGCCGCTGCACCGTATCTTCAACTATTTCAACTTGCTCGACTTGCCTTGGCACAAACTGGACGAAGAGGCTTTTGACGATATTACTATCAACGGCGAAACGTTTCATTTTGCAAATGGGCATGAACAGTTTGCGGAGACTCTTGCAGAAAAGTTTCCGAACTGTGCCAACGAGCTGAAAAAATACACTGCATTCTTAAAAAATGTTGGCGACAATATATTTTCAAGTTTCGAACCTCGCGACCACAAGGAGTTCTTCGCTGAGTCTCTTTTTGCACGTTCCGCATACGACTTTCTGAACGAAACGATAAGCGACAGCAAACTGCGAGACGTGCTTTCTGGAGCGTCGCTGAAGATGGAACTGAATGCTGAAAAGTTGCCGTTATACACATTCGCGCAAATTAACAACTCTTTTATAGAAAGCGCATGGCGAATCAAAGGCGGCGGACACCAAATATCAGACAGTCTTGCAAAAAGCATCGAAGCGTTTGGCGGAACTATACGCACAAAAGCCAATGTAACTCGCTTAATAGAGAAAGACGGACTTATTTCTGCGGTAGAGATTAACGGCGACGAAGTTATAGAGACAAAGCACGTTATATCAAACATCCACCCTGCGAACACGATGGAGCTTGTCACAGAGAGTCAGGCACTTCGCAAAATATACAGGAACAGAATAAACAGACTGCCGAACACATACGGCATGTTTACTGCAAACATATCGCTGAAAGAAGATTGTGTTCCGTACAAGAACAAGAATCTCTACATATACCAGAAAAGCGGACTTTGGGACATAAGCAAATATACTACAGGACAAAAAGCGCAGTGCGTGCTTGTCAGTTACCAAGTTCCGGAAGACGGAAAACAGTTCACTCGCAACATAGACTTGCTTACGCCTATGTTCTGGGAAGAGGTTGAGCAATGGACAGAGAGCACAGTCGGTCGTCGCGGAGAAGCCTATGAAGAGTTCAAGAAACAGAAAGCGGAAGAGTGCATAGAAATAGCGAGCAAACACATACCCGAACTTCGCGGGGCGATTGAGCACGTATATACATCTACCCCGCTATCATACAGAGACTATACAGGAACAAAAGAGGGTTCGGCTTACGGGGTGCAGAAAGATTACAGCCAGCTAATGACCACGCTGCTGTCTCCCAAAACACCTATCCAGAATCTGTTTCTGACAGGTCAAAGTTTGAATTTGCACGGCATATTGGGCGTGTCAATGACATCGTTCTTCACTTGCGCAGAAATTATAGGAATGGACAAAGTAGCTTTATTTCTAAAAGAATAAGATGAGAGAGCTTTTCACATCAGAAGCGTTTATGCTCATGTTAACAATGGGAAGCTTTCTGCTTGGCATATACTTGCTCAGAATTACAAGGATAAGCATTTTGCAGCCTCTCATAACATCTCTGCTGATAATTGTAGCGTTTCTTAAAATTGCAGACATTCCGTACGAAACGTTCCATGAGCAGACGCGCATACTCAACTTTATGCTCAACCCTAGCGTTGTCGCGTTGGGCTATGTGCTTTACGAGCAAATAGAACATATAAAAGGCAATGTAATCTCTATACTGACCTCCATTCTTGTAGGCAGTTTCGTTGGAATCATCAGTGTAATACTGATAGCCAAATGGTTAGGAGCAGACGAAGTTCTCGTCGCATCATTAGAGCCAAAGTCTGTGACAACACCCATAGCGATAAGCATCTCCGAAAAGATTGGCGGCATACCCTCTCTTGCGGCGGTATTTGTTGTGATATGCGGCATATTCGGAGGGGTTTTCGGACCTATTATCCTGCGGAAAATAGGAATACAAAGCAAAGTAGCCAAAGGGCTTGCCATGGGAGCCTCCTCTCATGCGCTAGGCACCGCGCGCGCATTGCAAATGGGGGCTGTAGAAGGAGCTTTTAGCGGACTCGCCATAGGCATAATGGGGATAATGACGGCACTTATCGTGCCACTTGCAGACAAACTTTTAAACTAAATAGAATAAATTAAAAACATTATGAAAGAAAATTTGATTGACTCTGTTATTACTTTGTGTAATACGCTATCATCTGCTGCAGATTCTGTAGGCGGAGCAATTGCGGACACCGCTAAGTTTGCAAATGAAAAAGTAGCCGCAGAACTTCTTAAAGACGGCAACTACGAAGCTTTCTTGCAAATACTGATAGAAAACGCTGTAAATTTCGGCACAAGAATATTGCTAGCCATTCTTGTTTATACTATCGGTAAATGGATTATGAACAGAATCAAGAAATTTATCGAAAAGATATTAGAAAAGAAAGATGTTGAACCTTCTTTAGCGTCATTCTTCAGAAGTTTGGTTAACATTGTACTGTCTTTCGTGCTGATTATCTGTGTGATAGGAGTTCTTGGCATTGAAACCACATCGTTTGTCGCTTTGTTTGCTTCTGCCGGTGTTGCAATAGGTATGGCTTTGAGCGGAACTTTGCAAAACTTTGCAGGCGGCGTTATGATACTGTTGTTCAAACCGTTTAAAGTTGGTGATTACATTGATGCAAACGGACAATCCGGAACTGTAAAAGAGATTCAGATATTCAACACTATAATCAATACGGTTGACAACAAAACAATCATAGTTCCGAACGGCGGCCTGTCAACAAGTGTGATGACTAACTACTCTAAAGAATCGACAAGACGAGTTGACTGGGTGTTCGGCATTGCATACGGAGACAGTTATGACACAGCCAAAGAAATTCTGCTCGACCTGATAAGCAAGGACGAACGCATTCTGAAAGACAAGGCTCCATTTGTTGCGCTAACCACTCTGAACAGCAGCTCTGTTGACATAGTTGTAAGAGTTTGGGTTAATTCTGGCGACTATTGGGGCGTTTATTTCGACATGAACGAAAAGGTTTACAAAACGTTCACTGAAAAAGGAATCAACATTCCATTCCCTCAGATGGATGTTTATGTTCACCCAAGAGACTAAGCAACAATCTTGCATACAAAGCAAAAGGGCCGCAAAAAACGCGACCCTTTTTTACTGCTCTTCTACCAAGTTACCTTTTACTTCTTCTCCTTCACTATCTCTGGATAAATAGATTTAGTCAATCACTTATAGCTATCGTAGTCAAAATCCTTATAAAGATAACCACATCAAAATCACTACGCAAGTTATCAGAACACCTTTTTCGCATTCTCCAAAACCTCGATAACCTTATCGCACCAAGCGTCAAACTCAGGGTCTTCCACTTGACACTCTTTATGAGAAAGAACGTAATCAATGGTTTTCTTCACACCTTGATCAAACCTCACCGTTGGAACAAAATCAGGCACAGCGCGCTTTAATTTTGAATTGTCAAAAACAACCGAATTAGCCTTGTCGCCAATCAAGCTGCCGCATAAGTCGTAGTCGCTCACCGCCGCAAGGAAATCAGACGAAACATAATACGGCTTAAGCTCCACACCCAAAGCATCCGCTATCGCCTTGTAAATCTGATTCCACGTCAACGTCTCGTCGCTCGTAATCTGAAACGCCTCACCTATCGCATGAGCATTCCCTATCAGTCCGACAAAAGCCTTGGCAAAATCACTGTTATGCGTCATAGTCCAAAGAGACGTACCGTCGCCATGCACAATAACAGGCTTGCCCTCAATCATACGCTTCACAATCTGCCAACTGCCCTTTTTGCCGTGAACCCCAAGCGGAACAGAACGTTCGTCGTACGTATGGCTCGGTCGTATTATCGTAACAGGGAAACCATTCTCTCGGTACATCTTCATAAGAAAATCCTCGCACGCGATTTTGTTCCTCGAATATTCCCAATAAGGATTTGCAAGAGGAGTACCCTCTGTTATTCTGTAATTGGACAAAGGTTTCTGATAAGCCGACGCAGAACTTATATACATAAACTGCTTAGTCTTACCTTTAAAAAGACGAAAATCACGTTCCAGATGCTCCGGAACAAAAGCGATAAAGTCGCAGACCGCATCAAAAGACAAGTCCTTAATCTGCTCCCTGACAAAATCTTCATCGTTAATATCTGCATTGATAACTGTCACATTTTCAGGAATAACAGAGTTCCTGTTTCCTCTGTTCACAAGAAAAAGATTAACTCCGTCCATCTCTGCCAAACGCTTAGTAATAGCAGTGCTGATGATTCCGGTGCCGCCGATAAATAAAACATTCATACTTTCTATAATTTATATTTAACACATTGCAAAAAACAAAAAGGCTGTTTGAAACTTTGCGGCAACACATCACGACATCGCCACCAAAAATCCAAACAGCCTACAAAACTATATCACACAAATTTAACGAATCTTAGCGCCAAGTTTGTTTTCGTAATTCTTCATCAACTTCTTCATAATAGAATCTATCTGAGCATCGGTCAAAGTCTTGTTTTCATCCTGCAAAATGAAACTTACAGCATAAGACTTCTTGCCCTCTTCCAAGTTCTTACCCTCGTAAACATCGAACAAATACACATCCTTCAGCAACTTTTTCTCAGTCTCGTTCGCAATCTTCACAATCTCTGCAAAAGTTGTCGATTTGTCGATAAGCAGAGCCAAATCTCTCTTAACCTCAGGATATTTAGAAATCTCGCTGTAAGTAACCTTAGCCTTCTTGATTTCAGACATCAGATTGTTCCAGTTCAAATCTGCGAAGAACACTTCCGAATCAATATCGAAACGCTTCAGCTGCTTTTTCGCCACAACGCCCATCTTGACCAAAAGCTGTCCTGTAGCATTATAAATAGTCAAGCCGTCAGAAAGCAGGTCATCGCAATAAGCTCCAACAACACACTTTTTCATATTCACGCCCAATCTCACAAGCACATTATCCACGTATGCGCGAAGAGTATAGAACGAAGTCTTTTCCTGCTTCAACACCCAGCTCTGCGACGTTTTATTACCAGACAGCCACAAAGCCAGATGAAAATCTTCCGAATAAGGCTTAAGCGGAGCGTCTGCAGAAGACACCTTAGAGCCATCAAAATAGTAACAGTTTCCAAACTCATAGAAACGGATGTCACTATTCTTTCTGTTAATATTATGAGCGATGCTTTCAAGTCCGCCAAACAGCAAAGACTGGCGCATGCAGTTCAAATCATTGCTCAAAGGATTCATAATCATAACAGAGTTGGCTTCCGGATAAGCCTCAAGGCCTGCATAATAAGCAGATTTTGTGAGCGAATTATTAAGAATCTCGTTAAATCCGCAACCAGTAAGCTGTTCAGCCACAAGATTTTGCATCTTCAAACTATCCACAGACGAAGAGTAAGAGATAGACGACTTCACAGACGAGCCCGGAATTACATTGTTATAACCATATATACGCAAGATATCTTCGATAACATCAACATCACGCTGAACATCAACACGATAAGTAGGCACATTAAGCACCATTGCCTCATCGTTTTCACTTTCAATCTCTATTTCCAGACCCTTCAGTATAGTTTTCACCACATCCTTCTCCAGCTCCTTACCAATCAAAGAGTTTATCTTATCAAAAGTTATGTCAACACGGAAAGGAGGGAAATCGCACGCGCGATTATCAAACACCTCGCTAGAGATAGTTCCGCCAGCAACCTCCTTAATCAAGAGAGCGGCAAATTTAAGCACATAAAGAGTGTTATTCGGGTCGCAACCTCTTTCGTAACGGAAAGAAGCGTCGGTGTTCAAACCATGTCTGCGAGCTGTTTTTCTAACAGACACAGGATTAAAATACGCGCTTTCCAAAAAGACGTTCTTTGTCGATTCAGTCACACCAGAATCCTGTCCGCCAAAAACACCAGCAATACACATACCGCCGTTTTCGTCGCAGATCATCAAATCGTCCTTGCTCAAGGAACGTTCCACACCGTCAAGGGTCGTGAATTTGGTTCCGTCCGGCAAATTCTTGACAATCACGTGCTTTCCGGCAATCTTATCCGCATCAAAAGCGTGAAGCGGCTGCCCCATAGAGTGCAGCACATAATTGGTCACGTCCACCACGTTATTGATAGGTCGCAAACCTATCACGCGCAAAGCGTTCTGCAACCATTCGGGAGACTCCTTAACCTCCACACCGGCGATAGACACGCCAGAGTAACGAGGACAAGCGTCTGTATTTTCTACAGTAACCTTAACCTGATAATCATTATTGTCAACCTTAAACGCATCCACGTCTGGCTTCTGAAGCTCGAACTCAGGATTATGCAAAGCAAAATAAGCAGCCAAATCCCTAGCCACGCCAAAATGAGAAGTAGCGTCAACACGGTTAGGAGTGATGTCCACCTCTATAAGATAGTCGCTCTTTACATTGTAATAATCCTTTGCCAACGTTCCGACCTTCACGTCTGCTGGCAATTCAATTATACCGTCGTGACTTTCGCCAACACCAATTTCATCTTCAGCACACAACATACCGAACGACTCAACGCCACGAAGTTTAGAGCGTTTGATAGTGAAACAATCATCACCAGAATATAATTTCGTGCCGATAGTCGCCACAATCGTTTTAAGCCCTTTGCGACAGTTAGCGGCCCCACATACAATCTGCAGCGGCTCTTCAGCGCCCACATTGACCTTTGCCACATGCAAATGGTCAGAGTCCGGATGGTCTTCCGCCTCCAAAACTTCGCCTACTACAAGCCCTTCAAGACCGCCTTTTATGGTCTGCACCTCTTCTACACAACCGACCTCCAAACCTATGGAAGTCAAGATTTTAGAAACTTCTTCCGGCTCAATATCTAAATTGATATACTTTTTAAGCCATTCGTATGAAATATTCATCTTTTTTACTATTATCAATGAAGATTGCTCTTCTTTATACGTTACAAAACTAACGCCCCAAAATTATGAGACTGACAAAGATAATTATATTTTCCCGTTTATCCAACAAGAAAACCTTTTGAAATTTAGGCAAAATACAAACTTGCCTGAATTTGCGACAGCAATTTCCGCAACATAACACCGCCAATGTTAGCTCTGCAATATAAACCTACCACTAATTCACCAGCCGCTCAATCTTGCAACTATGTTCCTTCGTCTTTTCGTCGTAATTTACGCCTACGAAAAGCAAATCACCTTTGTAGTTGTTCAACGCTTGACAATAGTTTTTCTCCTTTATTTGTTGCAATGCGCTTCCTGCACTTTTGTTATGTTTCAGCTCAATTACCATTGCAGGGATGTTAGGCAAGTATGGTATTAGTACCAAGTCTGCATAACCTTTGCCGGTTGGCAGTTCCTTGAAAAGTGTGTAACGAGTGTTGGCGTAAAAGTAAGCCAAGCAAATTGCGCTTTGGAAGCAATGCTCGTCATTGTAAGTCAAAGGGTTTGTCACCTCTGTGTGGGCTGCATCGAGAGCGCGTGCAACGGCCTCCTCGTTGCCTTCGACGGTTGCGTCAAGAAGCTTTTTGGAGGCGTTGATGATTTCCATCAGCTTCTTGTAGTCGGGACTCAGTTTGACAGAACGCACCCACTCCTGACGAACCTCCTCGTTGGGTATGCGGCAAGTT
>JAGBRL010000041.1 GCA_017632345.1 Paludibacteraceae bacterium | reverse complement strand
TCTATATATCAGGACCTCCTGACCTCTCCACAGATAAAATCCGCTTAAACCTTTTTCTCTCTTTATCAATCGCATAATTGTGTCTTTTTTTATTCCACTACTTTAAATATATCGTTAAAAATCACATCAGTCTTCAGTTTTTCTTTTAATTCTTCTGCACTGCTCATTTCAAACTTTTTCCAAGCAGGTTCCGGAATATCCAGAGCGTCAATCCTGTTCTTCAGCGCTTCAAGGGCTGCCTTGTCAATCTTCTTCCCGTCAAAAATCCACTTGATCTGGCTGAGGTCTTCGACATCCTTGTTCAGCAGGTCTTTCACGAACTGTTCGTCGAAGGATGGTGGCGGAACTTCTCTCACAGACTTGAACTCGAAGTAGGTGCAACCGCCAGCCTCAGGTCCGTTCGGGCACACTTGCAGGTCTGTTTCACGTTTAATTTTATTTCCTACCTTTCCTTTGAACTCAACATCGTCTGCATATTTAACGCTGACCTCAAAGCTTGAGCCTTTTTTTAAGCCATGCTTATTTAAATACTTCATCGTCCACTCCATACCTTCTGCCCAACGGGCGTTCTGGCCTGTCATTATAAAGCGCAAGGCAACAAAATCACCTTGAAATTTTAAATTCTTCTGAGTTGCGGTTAATCCATTCGAGACCGATAGTCCTCGTAACTGTACTCACGAAGCATTTCAAGTTTTCCGTCCTTAGTCCACAAAGCAATCGAAGGGTGCGAAATACCGTTGAACATAGTTGTCTTTACCGTTGTGTAATGAATCATATCTTCAAAAACGACTTTGTCGCCAACGCTCAGTTCCTTGTCAAAAGACCAAGAGCCGTAGAAGTCGCCAGAAAGACAGCTGTTTCCGCCCATTCTGTAAGTAGGTTTGCCCTCCACCTCGTCTATAGCGCCAACAATAGCCGGTTTGTAAGGCATTTCAAGGCAATCCGGCATGTGGCAAGCAAAAGAGACATCCAGAATAGCCGTCTTAACGCCGTGATTCTCAACCACATCAACCACAGACGACACAAGTTCGCCCGTTCTCCATGCAAAAGCGCTTCCCGGCTCAAGAATAATCTCAAGATTAGGATATTTAGCCTTAAAATTTTTCAGCAAAGAGATAAGTTTCTCCACATCATAGCCCTCACGGGTCATCAGATGTCCGCCACCCAGATTGAGCCATTTGACCTTTGGCAAGAATTGAGCGAAGCCCTTCTCTATCGCGTTGAGCATCAGTTCCAGATCATCAGCAGAAGACTCGCAAAGAGTGTGGCAATGAAGACCTTCCACACCATCAGGCAGACCATCTTCAAGCAAGTCAGCCACAACACCAAGACGAGAGCCCGGAGCGCACGGATTGTACAAATCAGTCTCCACAAGAGAGAACTCCGGATTTATGCGCAACCCGCAAGAGACCTTTCTGTCCATCTTTTGCAAATAGGGATAAAAGCGGTTGAACTGCGACAACGAATTGAACGATATGTGGCTACTGCACTCCGCAATTACAGGAAACTCTTTTTCTGTATATGCAGGAGAATAAGTATGAGCCAACGCACCCATCTCCTCGAACGCAAGCCGAGCCTCCGACAGAGAGCTTGCTGTAGAATACGGTATGTATTCGCGCACAATCCCGAACAGCTTCCATAACGCAAAAGCCTTGAACGCAAGGATAATCTCCACCCCTGCCCTATCTTTAACTGAACGTATAAGTTCTAGATTCGCTCTTAACTTAACCTCGTCAACCACATAACACGGCGACGGCACTTTTGAATAATCTACCATAATTTCTCTATTTAACGCACAAAGTTAGGAAAAATTTGCTTCCACCGATACAACTTTGCTTAAAACACAAATCACCGACCTAAAAAAACAGCACAGTGCAAACCATCACCCCTTTGCAGCAAAATCCTCTATGACCCTCATTGCGCTGTTCAGTTCGCGGATGCGCGTGTTAGCTGCGGCGCGCGAAGCCTCGTCGGCATGAGCAAGACGGTCCGGATGGTTCTCAAAGACAAGGCGGCGGTAAACGCGCTTAACCTCATCGAAGGTAGTGCCGACTTTCAGACCAAGCTGCGCGTAAGCCTCCGCAACGCGCGACGGTATGTATGTGCCCGACGAAGTGTAAGCGCCTTTAGCACTCTCACGGCTCGTGCGGCTGTCGTAATAGTAGCGGCTGTACATGCTGTCGTAGGTCTGCACCTGCTCCTCGCTTATACGAATATGAACCATGATATTGCTCAAAATATTGCGCTCTTCCGGATAGATGCTGCCATCAAGTATCGCTATGTCAAAAAGCAGGTGCATCACATTGACCTTCTCCTCGTAAGACAAATTGAGGTTCACCTCAAGGCAGTACTTTTTGAAACTAAGCTTATGCTTGCCGATTAACTGCTGAAGGTGCTTTTCCGCGTCTTCAGCAAGCCGCTCTTCATAAAACCTCGCACCGCTGTAACGCTCTGCAAGAAAGTTGCGGAACAGCTGCCGTGCACCATCTGTGTAACCGCCGTTATAACGCATCATCACTGCCGCTATGCTTGCGACTGACATTATTCTGCCTTTAATATTAACCTTTGCATCTTTTTCCTCTTGGATAAAGACAACAGACATAACAGAAAAATACAAAGCTATCGGAAAAAGAGCCATATAGAAAATAACCAAATGGTTGGAGAAATCCCCCAAAACTTCCACAACACCTTTACATGACAAAAAAAGAAACGGAATAAAGAGAAAAAGGCTCAAGCCTATAGAAGAAGAAACTCTTAAATAATCTCTTAGCCAGCTAAACAGATAACCAGCACCCAAACTCCCGCCAATAAGAGTGATTAACACTGTAGAACTATAATAAAGATTCATAAACAAATGTGAATCTAAACCAAAATCATAAATCGAAGTCCCAATAATAAACATCAACAAAAATGACAAAACGCACACAGCACAACTGATATTAAACACCTTATCCTTATTATCCTTAACCACTCTGAACAAAGGGCTATGAATCCAGTCCGTCTTATACGCTTTGACTGCATCTGAAGAAAGACGGACTAAAAATGCAAACAAACAAATTGCAGAGACAAAAAAGATTAACTGAATAAATTCGTCATAACAAAAAAGACCACCAACTAAGCAAGAAAGTAAATAAATAGCAAAAATGAAAATCAGGGTAAACGCTTCCAAAATTTGCAAAGGCACTATACATAATTTTGTGTAAACGTAGAATACGGGACTCGGAAAAGAGTCTCGTATTTTCTTTATTATTAATTTTGTAAAAACATAAAATTATGTCAGAACGTAACAAAATTGTTCCCGATGCAATGCTGAGCAAAGAATTTCTCAGCCAGTTCAAAACCGAAGCTGATGTGAGCAAG
>JAGBRL010000040.1 GCA_017632345.1 Paludibacteraceae bacterium | reverse complement strand
TATTCCACTTTAAATATATCGTTAAAAATCACAGCAGTCTTCAGTTTTTCTTTTAATTCTTCTGCACTGCTCATTCCAAACTTTTTCCAAGCAGGATCCGGAATATCCAGAGCATCAATCCTGTTCTTCAGCGCTTCAAGGGCTGCCTTGTCAATCTTCTTCCCGTCAAAAATCCACTTGATCTGGCTGAGTTTTTTGACATCAATGTTCAGCAGGTCTTTCACGAACTGGTCGTTGAAGTTGGGTGGCGGAACCTCATTCACAGACTTGAACTCGAAGTAGGTGCAAATTCATTATCCTCATCGCAATCTGTGTTGCAAATATAGTGAAAAGTTTGATATTAACCTCCTGTTTCAAGGTGGATTCTATAAGCCAAAAGAGGACGTGCCGTTTGAAATTGCACGTCCTCTTCTTCGTCAGTGTCACAAATTATTTTTTTACTATTTTCTCTTTGAAAATCTTTCCGTCAGATGTTTTGACAACAGCGAGGTAAACGCCGTCAGGAAGTCTGCTTATGTTCAGATTGACAAAGCCGTTTCCGTTGCCAGACAAGCAAGAGCGGCCGGACATGTCAGTTATCTCGTAAGAAAAAATTCCGGCGTGGCAGAAAACAACCGTCTGGCTGTTGTTGTCGGAGCATATTAGGCACTCTTCAGTCGCGGCAGCCTGTTTCGCGCCTGTGCTGATGTCCATGCCGTCTATTATCATGTTGTAAGCCTCTTTCGGTTTGTATCCGCTGAAGATAAGCGGTTTTCCGTCAGAGCGCCAGCTGGTTTCGTCGTTAGTTCCCCAGACCGCCACGAGGCTGATATAGTCTTTGTATTCGCGATAAATGTCGAACAGGTCTTTGTACATCTGAGCCTGTTTAGAGAAATCGGCTCCGTCAGCAAGCGTAATGTCAAGTTCAGTAACCTGAATATCGCATCCGATAGACGCGTACTTCTCAACCGCCGCACGGTAAAGCTGCACAGACGGGAAGCTTGTGCTTAGGTGAGACTGCAAGCCGACACCGTCGCAAAGATTCTTCTCGTGCAAGTCTTTAACCAGATTGTATATTCCGTCGCGTTTAGATTCTATGTACTCGTTATAGTCGTTGTAGTACAGTTTGCAACCTTCCGGCACATATTTCTTAGCATAAGTGAAAGCCTTGTATATGAAGGAGTTGTCGCCATAAACCTCCATCCAGCGAGAAGCTCCGTCTATCACATAGTTGCTGCCCGGCTGTCGCATTCCGCCATTTTCGCTAAAGGCTTCATTCACAACGTCCCATGCGTATATGTTCAAGTTCGGAAATTCAGCAACAATAGTGTCAACCACGTTTTTAATGTAGTTCTCCATACGCTGGTCCATAATCTCTTTCGAGACAGTAGCTCCGTTGGTTTCAAAACCTTCGTTGAAGAACCAGTCCGGAGTCTGCGAGTGCCATACGAATACGTGTCCGCGTATAGGCAAATTATTCTGTTCGCAGAATTTCAGCACAGATCGAGTAGAGGCCGGAATCTTAACTTGCGGATTGATGTTGTTTCCGTTAGCAATACTTGCGTTCTGGTCAAGCAGGCAGTCCGGCTTCAGCTCGTTGCCCGGCGTCACGCTGTTAAAGTGATGAAGAATCAGGTTCTTGTTGTTCTGAGGCGCTATTTCTTGCTGCGTTGTAGCCGTTCCTATTTTAAAGTAGTTGTTAAACGCCTTCCATAACGAAGCCTCATTATGTTCCACAATCTCTTCCACGACCTCTTCGCAAGAGAAGTCGTCAATATAAAAACTTAAAGTCTCGTTGTTAGACTGCAGATATGGCTGAATGTTTGTCGCTCCGTCAGGCAGTATTATTTCTCCGTTCAATTCGGTCCACGAATAGGCATACACCTCCTTTTGGCTCACGCACGGATACGAGTCGTTTCCGTCTTCCGAATATTGCAGGCTCAGGTTCATGTTTGCGTTTTCCTTCACAAAGACAAACACGCTGAACTTGTATTTCTTGCCCGGCTCGATGTAGTCGTTCGACAGAGCCGCCCCGTGCCAGTTTGCAGCACGATTTGACACGAACAAAGACTGCTGTCCTTCGTGCTTTTGTTCTGTGCTCAGAGAAATCTCTCCGTCGCCACGTCCGAACCAGTCATCAGAATTTGATTCAAAATCATAAAAAAGCCCTGCCGCATTAGCCTGTAACGCAAGAGCCATCATTCCCAATAAAAGATAATTTTTCATACTATAATTTGTCTAAAAATAACGGAACAAAGTTAATGAAAAGTTATAGTTCGTATTTATAACTTCTGACTTATAAATTATGATTTTAATATCAAAATAAATGCGAAGTTGCCGATGGAAACAGTCAGAAAACATAAGATAACGCAAAGGTTTATCTCTAAATGTGGCTTTAATTTGAATTATTTTGCAAAATAGTTAAGTTTCTAAAACATAAAAGATTAAATTTGCGGAAAATTTAGGGAAATATGATAGAAATTATTCCAGCGATTGATGTTATTGACGGCAAATGTGTGCGTTTGTCGCAAGGTGATTATGACCAGAAGAAGGTTTATAACGAGAATCCGGCGGAAGTGGCTAAGATGTTTGAGGACGCAGGTGTGCGCAGGCTTCATCTTGTGGACCTCGACGGCGCCAAGGCTCAGCATATAGTGAATTACAAGGTGCTTGAGAGCATCACGTCGAAAACAAATCTTGTGGTGGATTTTGGCGGAGGACTGAAGAGCGACGACGACCTGCGCATCGCGTTTGAGTGCGGAGCCTCGATGGTTACCGGAGGCAGTATTGCGGTGAAGAATCCGGACGTGTTTTTGTCTTGGATAGAGAAGTTCGGAGCGGAGAAAATCATACTTGGCGCTGACGTTAAAGACGAGAAGATCGCTGTCGGAGGCTGGATTGAGACAACGGACCTCAGCCTGATTCCTTTCATCAAAAAGTTTAAGGACAAAGGTGTGGACAAGGTGATATGCACAGACATCAGCAAGGACGGAATGCTGCAAGGCGCGTCTAACGAACTTTACAAGAAGGTGCTGGACAACTTTCCGGACCTGTATCTTGTGGCGAGCGGCGGTGTGAGCTGCATGGACGACATAAAAGCGCTGAACGATGCGAACGTGCCTGCGGTGATTACCGGCAAGGCTATTTATGAAGGAAAGATAAAACTGACGGAAATTGCATCTTTTTTGCAATAACAGACGGTTGCTATGAGCAGTGAAAAGGAGAAGATGTTGAGCGGGAGGCTTTACAAAAGTTTTGACGCGGAACTGTTGGCCGAAAGGCAGAGGGCTAAGGAAGTGGTGTTCCGTTATAATGGCTTGTGCCCCAGTCTGGTAGAGGAACGGAATGAGCTTCTGAGGTCTTTGTTTGGCAGTGTGAAGGGTAACTTTTTCATAGAGCCGCCTTTCCATTGCGATTATGGCTGCAACATTGAGATCGGAGAGAATTTCTATGCCAACTACAACCTTGTGATTCTTGACTGCGCGAAGGTGACGATTGGAGACAATGTGCTGATTGGCCCTAACGTGGGAATTTATACAGCCGGACATCCTTTGCATTTTGAACTTCGTAATGAGGAGTGGGAGTTCGCCAGTCCGATAACGATTGAAGACAATGTCTGGATAGGCGGAAACGTGGTGCTGAACCCTGGAGTGACGATTGGCAGAAACTCGGTTGTTGGCTCCGGCAGCGTTGTGACGAAAGATATTCCTGCGGATGTTGTGGCGGCCGGAAACCCGTGCAGAGTGATTCGTGAAATTACTGATGCGGATAAAAGACGTCACGGTTTGAAGTAATTGCTCTTTTTGTTCAGAAGAGAAGAAAAAGAGGCTTTTTGATAGAAAAACAACAGGATTTTGTTCTGTATTTTAAATTTAACGAACAGATTCTTATATTTGCATAAAATTGTATGAAGTTAGATTTTGATAAGATGGAGGGGCTTGTCCCTGTTATAGTTCAGGACGCTCAGACGCTTGTGGTTCTGATGCTGGGCTTTATGAACGAGGAGGCTTACAACAAGACAGTGGAGACTGGCAAGGTCACATTCTTCAGCCGTACAAAAAAGCGTCTTTGGACAAAAGGCGAGACGAGCGGAAACTTCCTTAATGTGGTTTCTATGAAGGTGGATTGCGACAACGACACGCTGCTTGTTAAAGTGAACCCGGTAGGGCCTGTTTGCCATACCGGAACGGACACTTGCTGGGGCGAGGATAATGTGTCGGACATGAATTTCCTTCCGTATTTGCAAAGTTTCATAGAGGAACGCAAGGGGGAGAGCCCGGACGCGTCTTATACGGCTTCGCTGTTTCGTGACGGACTGAACAGAATGGCTCAGATGGTGGGCGAGGAGGCTGTGGATACAGTTATCAAGGCCACGAACGGAACCGACGAGGAGTTTGTGAACGAGGCTTCGGACCTGCTGTTTCACCTTATGGTTTTGCTTTCAGGGAAGAATTTGCGCATAGAAGATTTGGTGAAGGAACTGAAGGCAAGGCATAAAAAGCCGTTGGACTAATGTTTGATGTAATGGTGAGTTATAAATTCACCGCTTTAAATAAAAAAAATAAATCGTGTGGGGATAGATTTTTCGGCACTTTTGATTTGTTTCGGCAACTTGCTGTTTGTCAGTCGGTCACTACCTTCTTTCGCTCAGCATTTTATTCGAAATAAATTAAAAAGTCTTGGAGTGAATTTATAGGACCCACCTAAATCGTGAATGTATGAACGAGACTCTAATTGATTTCAGAAATGTGTCTGTGTGTCATCAGGACGTGACCGTCTTGAAAAACATAGACATCAAAGTGGGCGAGAAGGAACTTGTTTACCTTATAGGAAGAGTGGGCAGCGGCAAAAGCTCGTTCTTGAAGTCGCTTTACTGCGAAACTTCTGTGGAGGTGGGCGACGCTTTTGTGCTCGGTTATGACTTGAATGAGATTAGAGAGAAGGATGTGCCGTATCTCAGAAGAAAGCTGGGCATCGTCTTTCAGGACTTTAAACTTCTGACGGACCGGTGTGTTTATGATAACTTGGAGTTTGTTTTGCGCGCGACCGACATGAAGAGCAAGAAGGATATTGACAACCGTATAGAAGAGGTGCTGAAGTATGTGGGGATGTCAACTAAAGGCTATAAAATGCCGCACGAACTTTCGGGAGGAGAGCAGCAGCGTATCGTGATTGCACGCGCTTTGCTTAATAAGCCGAAACTGCTTCTTGCAGACGAGCCGACAGGGAATCTTGACCCGCAGACTGGCGAGGCGCTGATGGACCTGCTCTACAAAATCGCGAACAGCGGAACGGCTGTGGTTATGGCCACTCATAATATGCGGTGGGTGAAGCAGTTCCCCGGGCGTGTGGTGAAATGTGGGAATGCGACGCTGACAGAAATTAGCGCTGATGATATAGAGACCGGACTGAGTTTCGGACGCTCTACTGAAGATAGATTTGAATAAAGGTGAGCTATATAAATTCAGCGGAATGAATTTATTGATCCCATCTAAAGTGATATCGAAATGAAGGTTATAGATTTGATTAACAACAGTAAGACGACCGCTTTCTCTTTTGAAGTGTTGCCGCCATTGAAAGGAAACGGGATTGAGAAGGTTTATAAGACAATCGACACTCTCAGAGAGTTCGACCCTAAATATATAAACATAACAACTCACCGCAGCGAGATGGTTTACAAGACGATGGAGAACGGCTTGTTCAAGTGCGTGGCGGAAAGGCATAGGCCCGGCACGGTCGCGATTGCGGCGGCTATAAAAAATAAGTACAACATAAATGTTGTGCCGCATATCCTTTGCAGCGGATTCTCTAAGGAAGAGACTGAGTATGTGCTGATTGACCTCGATTTCCTTGGCATTCACGACTTGCTGCTTCTGCGCGGCGACAAAGCGAAGCACGACTCGTCTTTCAAGCCGGTGGCAAATGGTTATTCGCACGCAACTGAGCTTCAGGTGCAGATAAACCGTTTCAACGAAGGCTATTTTGAAGATGGCACTAAGATGAAGGAGGAGCGCGTGGAAAAGTTCTCTTACGGTGTGGCAGGTTATCCGGAGAAGCATGACGAGTCGCCGAATCTGGAATCTGACATAGCGTACCTGAAGCAGAAGGTTGAGGCTGGCGCCGAATATGTGGTTACGCAAATGTTTTTTGACAATCAGAAATATTTTGATTTTGTGAAGAGATGCAGGGAAGAGGGCATAAACGTGCCTGTCATTCCGGGTATAAAGCCGATAACGAAAATGTCTCAGCTTAATATTCTTCCAAAGGTGTTTCATGTTGACATACCGGAGGCTTTTGCAAGCGAGCTGCGCAAGTGCAAGACCGACGAAGAGGCGAAAAGAGCGGGGATAGAATGGTGTATCATGCAGGCTAAAGAGCTGAAAGCCAATAATGTGCCAAGCATCCACTTTTACACAATGTCTGATGCTTCCAGCGTAAAGCAGATTGCGAAAAACGTGTATTGATATTGGACAATGTCTGTGAGTCAGGGCAAGGAGGCTTAGAACTCTATGGCTATAAGCAGATTTGCAGATGTGCAATTCGTCGGGTTTGATTTTGCGCTAATCAAAAGGGCGATGTTATTTGTTATCTTTTAAGTTGATAAAAATAGAACTTTATGGCAGTCTTTTTTGCATTTTTCTTTTTTCTATTGCTGTTTGCAGCGGTTTTTGTGTTCAGTATCGCCGGAAGTCTGTTGAACGGGCTGTTCCGGCTGCTCGGTTTCTCTTCTGATAATGGCAAGAAGAATTATTCGGGAAGAGGGGCTGGATATGGTGACGGTGATTATTCTGGAGACGGAGGCGGCGTTGGCCGCAAAGCCAAGTCGGTAGAGGGCGCAAGACGTATGAGAGAGTTCAAAAAAGTTGCGGAAGACGTGGAGTTTGAAGAGATGTAAAGCATCAAATCCTGCAAGTAAAAGACGAAATTGGCGCGGCTAAACTGAAATGAGTTTAGTCGCGCCAGTTTATCATATAGACGTTACGCCTTGCTCTGGTGAAAGCAGTGTAGAGCCATCTTAAAAATTCTATATCTGTCTGCTCTTCAGTGATGTAACCCACGTCGATATACACATCGTCCCACTGTCCGCCTTGAGACTTATGGCAAGTGACGGCATAGGCGAATTTAACCTGCAAAGCGTTTAGGTAAGGATCTTGACGCATCTTCAGCATGCGGTCGCGCTTGTTGCCAATCTCCATATAATCCTCCTGCACGGCTTGAAACAGACGGTTGCTGTCGTCGTAGGTCAGAGTAGGCGACGGGCTTTGCAGCGTGTCGAGCAAGATATTGGCCTCGATTTCAACGTCATAGTCAGGAAAATAAAGCAGCACTTCGGCAAATCGGAACCCGTAAAGCTCTCTTTTGTTTCTTATGCGTTTAACCTCGGCAACGTCACCATTAGCAATAAAGTCAAACCCTTTGATGTCTTTAGACCAGAAATAATTATTCTTCACAACCATCAGCATATCGCCAGAAGAAAGTTCCTCTTCTCTGTACAGCACGCTGTTACGAATCCCGTTGTTAAACACATTAGCCCTTTTGTTTGACCTTGATATCACAATAACATCGTCGGTGCCGTATTTGCCGTAAGAAGAGGAGAGAGCCTCGATAAGTTCGTCGCCCGGCATCTTTTTCACGTCAGGGAAACTTGCGGTGTCAATTTTAGGTAGTCCGTCGTCGTAAAACTCGTTAGCAATCAATGTTCTGAGAAACGTGGCGTTAGAAAGAATTCCAGACGAAGAAGCCTGCCTCACCACCTCCGTAAGTTCGAACTCATCGACCGAAAAGCCGTATCCTTCCAGCATGCCTTTATCGAGAGCGGGGCTTAGTAACTGTCCGACAGGCGGCAGCTGAGCAGTATCTCCGATAAGAATCAGCCTGCAGTTGTCACCGCCATATACATAATGAATAAGGTCGTCCAGCAGGCATCCGGAGCCGAACACGGAGTCCGGAGCCGAGTTGGCAATCATAGACGCTTCGTCAACCACAAAAAGAGTGCTTTTGTGCAGATTGACATTTAGGTTGAAGTCGCTGTTGATGTCGGCGCCCGACTTTTGTCTGTATATCTTCTTATGGATGGTAAAAGCCTGTTTCTCAGAATAACTCGACAGCACTTTGGCGGCACGTCCGGTAGGAGCCAGAAGCACCACAGGCTGCTGCAGCTCGTCCATCACCTTTATCACGCTGCTGATAACCGACGTTTTCCCGGTGCCGGCGTACCCCTTCAGCAAGAAGACTCGGTCGTTGTCCTTGTTCACAATGAAGTTGGCAAGTTTTTCCATCAGAACGGACTGCTGAGAGGTCGGCTCAAGAGAAAAAACAGTTCTTATTTTGTCAAGTAAATATTGATTTATCATTTTAGACAATAAATTTTGCTTTTTTTTTGCTTATTTCCTGATTTTTTTTAAAATTTGCACAATAATAGTAAAAAATAAAGAACAAGTAGATATGGTTAGAAAAATTTTAACAGCCTTGTTGGTGATTTCGGCGGTTTTTCTTGTGTTCATGAATTACCGTAGCATCCAGGACCCAATCGAATTTGGAGAACAGAGAGATGCCCGTATGAAAGCAGTGGTTAGTCGATTGATAGACATCAGAAAGGCTCAGGTGGAACATTTTGCACAGAACGACAAGTATGCAGGAAGTTTCAAGGATTTGATAAACTTTGTGAAGAATGGCTCGATTCCTACTGTGAAAAAAGTGGGCGTATTGACAGATGAGCAGATGGAAAAGGGCTTGACAGAGGCATTGGCGTTGAGAATTAAGGCGGACTCGGCTTTCGCGGCAGACTCTGCAGCTTTTTTTGGAATTGAAGACGTTGAAGCCTTTAAGGCAAGTTTCAGTCGAGACACTACATTCGAAAACGTGAAGGTTGCGCTTTTCGGCGAAAACTTTAATGCAGACTCTTTGGAATTTGTGCCGCTTACAAACGGCAAGAAGTTCTTTATGGACACAATCAGCTTCAAGAGTCCTAAGTCAGGAACTGTGATGCATCTTTTCGAGGCTAAAGTTTCTAATAACGATTACTTGGAAGGTCTGGACCGACAGGAAATTATTAATATGAACGGTTTGGCGAAAGACTTGGGCAAATATCCAGGTTTGAAGGTCGGAGACTTAACTTCTCCTAACAATAATGGAGGTAACTGGGAAATATAAATGCAGAATATAGAGTTGTCTGCCCGGGCGTTTGACCGTTCGGATTCCGAAAATTATAACATATCCATTTGGCTGTTGTCGAATGGATTTGTTTTTTGCATCTATAGTCCGGAACGGAATTGCATAGTGCATCTGTCTGACTTGCAGCCGCTTGCGTCTGATGCGGCGGAAAATCTGAAAGTGATGTTTGAACGGAACGCTCTGCTGAAGCTCCGTTATCGCAAAACGAGGGTTGTCTGTGAGGCTCGCAACTACACATTGGTGCCGGCTGTGATATTCGACAAGCAGGACGTGAGCCGTTACTGGACGCTGAATTTTGGCAAAGAGCCGGAGGCGGAGAATCGCTTGTTGTCAGACTATATAAGTATGAACGAGTCTGTTTTGCTTTACTCTGTGCCAGGAAAGGTTGTGGATGCGGCAGACACGTTTTTTGCAGATGCGGAGATATGCTGCCAGCAGGCTTCTGTGATTGCGGATGCGCTGTTTAAGAGCAAGAGCGAAAATGGCGAGGTGCTTTCCGTTTGTGTAAACGACGGCTTTTTTGATGTGGCGCTTGCGGACAGGGGAAATTTGCTGCTGGCAAATTCGTTCGATTGCAGAACGGCCGACGAGTTCCTCTATTTTACGCTTAACATCTTTGAACAGTTCCGCCTTAACCAGCAGACGTCGAGTGTTGTGC
The DNA here is from genome assembly GCA_017632345.1 of Paludibacteraceae bacterium. Classification (GTDB taxonomy): domain Bacteria; phylum Bacteroidota; class Bacteroidia; order Bacteroidales; family Paludibacteraceae; genus RGIG9379. The sequence goes on along the minus strand of JAGBRL010000040.1, from coordinate 9,889 downwards.
TGTCCGGACAAGTCGGCGAACATGATATTCGGATGGCAGAACTGAAAAAGTATGTGAAGAGGGTCTCTTTGGCGGCGTCGCCAAACGGAATAGATGTGCCGAAGGAGATTATGAACAAAGCGGATGTTCATAGATATGCGCCGATTTTTAGTTCATTCAATCTGTAGGCTGTTTTTGCAGGAGCGAGCTAAATGGCGCACGGCGCGGTTTTGTTCTTCGTAAAAAATGAAGTATATAATATTTTGATATGCGTATAGTTAGCGGAAAATTTAAAGGAAGAAGATTTTCGCCTCCGGCGAACCTGAAAGCGCGTCCTACAACAGACATTGCTAAGGAGGGCCTTTTCAATATATTGAACAATATGGTTGATTTTGAAGAGGTCTGTGTGCTGGATATGTTTGCCGGCACTGGCAGTATCAGTTTTGAATTTGTTTCGAGAGGTTGCGGCAGTGTGGTTGCGGTGGAGCAGAACCGTGTTAATTTCAGCTTCATGCAGAAGGTGATGTCGGAACTTGGGATTGACGAGATTACGGCTATAAAGGGAGACACGTTCAAGTTTGTCGGCAGCACAGGCTCTAAGTTTGACATAGTTTTTGCCGACCCTCCGTACGACTTGCCGGAACTTGACACAATACCGGACCTGATCTTCGGCAAAGAGCTTCTGAAAGAAGACGGGTTCCTTGTGCTGGAGCATCCGCGCACTAAGGACTTCTCCGGACACCCGCGCTTTTTTGACCATAGGTGTTATGGTCACGTTAATTTTTCATTTTTCAAATAAACAGAAATATTATGGGCATAATAACATTAAAGAGGATGAAGTTTCATGCTTTTCACGGCGCAATTCGTGAAGAGCAGCTTGTGGGCAACACGTTTTATGTGACGCTTACGATGAGATGCAATTTTGGCAACGCGACAAAAGAGGACGACATAAGCGGAACCATAAACTATTCGGACGTTTATGAGTTAGTGAAGAAAGAGATGCAGCAGCGCTCGAATCTTATTGAGCATGTGGCGCAGCGCATTCTGGACGCAGTGTTGGATAATTTTCCGGTAGTAAGAAGCATTGAGGTCACTGTATCTAAAATGAATCCGCCAGTAAACGGTGAGATGGAAGAGGCGTGCGTGACTGTCAGCTATCCGAATCGCTAAAAGTGCGGCAATAGAGACCGCACATAAGTTTGCTTGCAAATGTCAGATAAAGGCAGCTTCTATAAATTCACCGTTTATGATTAAGAAAGGATAAATCAAGGGGGCGAGCTTTTCGGTGCATCCTGATTTGTTTCGGCAACTTGCTGCTTGTCAGTACGCACTGCACCCTTCTTTCGCACTGCAATTTACTCGAAATAAATTCAAAATTCCGCGAAATGAATTTATAGAACCCACCTATAAAAGTTGCTTTAATATAGGACGTGATTTATAGAAATTGCTTTTTTTTGAAGTGTTGCTGTTGAAAAAAAGTGAAGATATTGAAAAAAACACCTCTTTTGTTGATGAAATTTGCAAATGAGTATTCTTTTTGTTTTATTTGCAGTAAGTATACTGATAATCAGTTGAGTAAAAAAATACCAAAATAGGATGTCTTCCTTTTAGGTATGTTTGCCGCTTATGTTTGGTACAAATGTCAACATATAAGAGTTAAGGATGGTTGTAACTTGCAGCGGTTTTTTTAGTAAAGTTATGAAAACACGAAATTTATTTGAAAGAGATAACCTATCATGCAAAGGAATATTGCTGTTCCTTTGGATTGTTGCGTTGTATCCGATGCAGCAAGTGTATTCTCAGGCTGACTTTTCGGAAAGAGCAAAGATAGAGGGTAATTTGGATATTCGTATGGCGTCCGCTCCGTTAATAGAACCTTATTTTGTGGACAGGAATAAGGTGATTATGGACAAGCTGCTTGTGCCGACAGAAAAAGTGCCGGAGATTTTGACAGAGAGGATGACGGCGGAGTACAACAACGAAAACAGCAGTTTCAGCATTAACAATCAGTTTGATCTGGATTCGGACAAGGATGTCTTTACGTATCTTCTTAGCGGCTGCTCGTTTGAGGATGGCGGCTGTCTGGAGTATTTCACAGCGGGAAGAGAGCAGACCGTTACGTACAATCCGCAAAACGAATATGAAAACTTAGGGCTTTTGCCGCTTGAGCCAGATTTGGTGAACGGCGCGAACAGATACTTGACTCCAGAGAAGTATGAGGCGTGGAGAGACGCTCTTGTGGATACGCTCACAGCTCTCGGCATGATAGCGAGGATAGACGAAGAACGTGCGCAGACAAGGGTTGTCAATGGTGTTGAATATGTGCAGTTTTCGGGTACAAACCCAAGGCTGAGAATCAGACAGAAGGCTTACAATGCGACGTGCGGACCTGTTTACGGAAATCCTAAGACGGAGAAAATGCGTGCCGGACTGCTTTATTCGGACAATGATGACGACAATACCACCTTCTGTTCGTCCAGCTCGCGTCTTGAAATATCAGAATGTGCTAAGATTGAATACGCGTTTCTGTACTGGTTCGGTATGGACGGAACCTCTAAATATACTTATGACAAGTCTGCGTTCAAGTCTTACGGCAGCTCCATGCCTGGCTCGGTTGATGCAGAGGAGACTCGCACCGTCAAGTTTAAGTCGCCTAATATGACGGCTTATCAGGATGTTGTGGCTGAAGACAGATATACCTACGCTCAGTATGACCGCAATAACACTTACGTATGTGTGGCGGATGTCACTAACTTGGTGAAGGGTAGCGAAGCGGGCGATTTCTGGGTGGCTAACGTGAAGACGGTGCCGGATAAAATCAAGGGCGGCACGCACGGAGGATGGGTGCTTGTCGTGGTGTTCAACGAGCCGGACAGCCCGCCGAGAAGCATCTCTATTTGGGACGGTATGCAGAATGTGGGAAATAACAGCTCTACATCTTTCCAGCTTACCGGCCTGACAACGCCTGCGTCGGACGACTTTACGTCGTACATAGGCTATGCGGCGCTCGACGGAGAGAACCTTGCGGAGTATATCTCGCAGTCGAGAGCTAAGCCGGAAGGTCTTGGCTTTAATGCAGGGAACGGAACGTTCTCTATCAACCCTAACCCGATGCGCAAGTTGTACGGCCGCTATGGCTATCCGCTCGACGCAAATAAAAGGGCCATTGTGAACGAATGTAATGTGCCGGATTTTGACAGCCCTCTTTTTACAGAAAGCTATCAGGATGGTATATCCTCTTTGAGGACTACAACTTATGTGGAGAACGTTGACGGCACATGGAGCAACGGCAATCCGGTTGTCCGCACGCCTAGCTACAACCGTACGTTCAGTTACGACGCGCACCATATCAGGTTGCCGGAGGGGTGCGTCAACCAGACTGCGACGGAAGCTACGCTGACCGTGAACGCCGGTCCGCAAGGTAACACGATTCCGTTCCTGGCTTATATTGCAATAGAGACGGTGCAGCCTTTCTTCTATGTCACTAAGAAAACTAATGTGGCGGAATCTAAGACTGACAAGGAACTTGAGTATGTGATTGTTGTGAAAAATAACGGTGGAAAGGCTTCGAATCCTTCGGGAGACTTCCTGTTTGACACTTTGGACGTGGCGGTTGATTATGTTGACGGGTCGCTTGTCTCGTCAGACAGCAGAGTCACGCTTGAATCGTCGGCAGGCTCTCCGTCCGTGCTTAAGTTTGGATTGCCGTCTATTGAGGTGAAAGACTCCATCGTCCTGACTTTTAAAGTGAAACTGAAAGATATAACAGACCCTGTGTGGCAGTTCCCTATATGCAAACGTCGTATAGAAAACTCTGCAGTGGCTAAATATTATGCGCCAGACGGCTCGCTGCTTGTCGGCATCAGTAACCAGACGGACTGCAAAACAAACACTGCAACCATCGTGCGTGTGGAAGATGAACTGATTTCTCAGTATATGCCGGTAGATACATTAGGCCCGTTCAAAATAAGCGCTTTGGACGATTTGAATGTGCTTAACAATGTAAACAAAGTTCTGAAAGATGAACTTAAAATTGAGGATGTATCTATATTTGAAGGTAATATTTATTATAATGGTGCGGGACTTGTGCATCCGGACTCTCTTTTCAACAATGATGCGGTGCAGATTTTTGTTGCGGACGATACGGCTACAATGGGCAGCTCTTGCGGTGTGCGTTATCGAATAATATTTGAATACTCAGCTCCGCCTGTCATAGTGCCGTCGTTCAGAAATGTGTGGTGCGAGACTGCAGAGGGAAAAGGTATGGTGCAGGACAGCTGTTATTATGAGCCAACTTCTGATGGCAAAAAGCTGAAGTTCTATCTGTTTGAGGGTGTGGTTGAAGATGAGGCAGGATTTGCTGCGTCTGCTCCTATTGACATAAGGGATTTTTCAGAAAATTTGACTTATCGTAAGGAAAAGCTGGACAAGGGTTCTTATTCGATTGTGGTTGAAGATACGGAGGGTAAGCGTTATTTCAATTCGTTTGATATAGAGGTGGAGACTGGCCATGAGCCGAAGCCTGTGATTGAAGCGGCTGCGGAACTGTGCGAGGGCGAAAGCCTGAACATCTTGGCGAAAGACACTTCTGCGTCTGTGCTGAACAGACTTTACGAATGGTCTGGCGTTGGTCTTGACAAATCAAACGGTGCGGAGGTCGTCTTTAATGGTGACGGCTCGCAATCGCCCGGCTCTTACGATTTTACGGTAAAGGTTACTGACGATAGTTTGTGTGTGGCAGAATCGACTGTGACTGTTGTGATGAACGAAAGACCGGCTGCGCCTGAGACTGTTGAGCTGAATATGCAGCAGGCTGAGGGCGAAAAGGAGAGCATTGCTCCTGCAGTGAAAGAGGTTGTTCCTAATAAGTTGAAATGGTATATGACCGAAGACGCGGAAACGGGTTCTTTTGACCCTATCTTGCAAGATAAAACGGTGGCTGGAACATATACTTATTATGTGTCGAACGTCTCTCCGGAGGGTTGCGAAAGCGAGCGCGTGCCGGTTATCGTTATAGTGAATCAGACTCCGGTGCCTGTGGTGCGCGACAGCGCGGTCTGCTTTGGCGAAGGTATTGCGGATTTGTCTGTGCTTGTGTCTAAGGATAAACCTGAGTTTGAACTATATTGGTATGCGTCGGTTGATGCAGAGACGGGCTCCGCTGAAATAGTGTCTCTTGATAAGGACGCTGCTCCTGGTGTTTATAAATATTATGTGACGCAGAAGGATGCGGCGAAAAATTCGGAGAGTGATAAGGCGACGTTCTCTGTCACTGTCTATGGTGTGAAGGAGCCTGAAACGACAGATTTGAGCCTTTGTGCTAACGATGTTGTGCCAGATTTAGAGGTGACGACATCTAAGGACGAGGATAATTACTATTTCGGAGATGGTTTGCAGTGGTTCGAGAATGGCGATGAAATTCAAAAAAAGCCCGTTCCATCGACAAATGTAGCCTCTTCGGTGGTATATAATTATGCTGTGGCTCAGACTTACACTTTGCCAAACGGTTCGGTGTGTATGAGCGACTCTGTCTCGCTTGATGTGGCGGTTAATAAAGTGCCGATGCCGTCTGTCGGAGATTTTGACGTGAGTTATCTGAAGACTGATGCGGCTGGCTCGCCTCTGGCTTATGCAAGCTTGCTTGAGCAGAACCCGGATGTGGCTAAGGCGGACGACGGTTTGTCGCTGGTCTGGTATGATGCGGACAAGCTCCTTATTGGCTCAGAAGCTCCGGCTCCAAAATATGATGCCTCTATCTCGGAAGATGCGGAAGAGAATTATACGTATTATGTTTCTCAGAAAGATGCAAACGGTTGCGAGAGCGATTTGCGAAAGGTTACTGTTACTATAACTAAGTCTCCTCGTCCAAAGGTGTCTCCTATTGACTATTGCGAGGGCGCGGTGGCAGAACCGTTGACGGCTGCGGTCAATGTGACTGGCCTTCCGGATGCGGCGGACTATAAACTGTTCTGGTTTGATGCGGACGGCAACGCGCTTAGTGCCGCTCCTGTGCCAAGCACTGTGTTGCCTGATGCGGACAAGAACGAAGTGTCTGTCTCTTATTTCGTCGCGCAAGGTAAGGTGGACGGTGCTTTGAGCGGTAAGAGCGAGGTTGTTGTGACTGTTTACGCAAAGCCTCGTCTGTCGAAAACTGAAACAGAGTCTGTGTGCGAAAGGAGTGTGGATATTAATCAGTATTGGACTGTGAGCAATAATGTGCAGGGCTTTAAGTCTGAATTTAAGTCTGCTGATAATTCGCAAGTGCAAAACCCTGCTGCGGTGGAAAAGGGTGGCGTTTATTCTGTGTCGGGTTATTTTACTGTTCCGCTGAGCGGAGCTGAATGTAGGTCTGACGAGCTTGAACTGAATGTGAGAATAGACTCTTTGCAGGATGTCTTGATAGATGCTCCGGCAAAGGCGTGCCCGGGTGATGTGCTGGAACTTACGGCTGTTGTTGGCGCTTCTAATGTGGAAGATGTGAAGTTTGCATGGAACGGCGTGGCTGGCGAAAAATTGTTCAAGACTGATGCTTTGGTGGGAGAAAAGGGCGTTGAGTATAATTATGAGGTTGAGGTGTCTGCCGGAGCGTGTGTGAAGAAGGCTTTGCATAAGGTTGTTATGGGCGACGGTTCTGTGGCGGGTTCTGTCTTGTTCGAGGAGAAGGATAATTTGGAATCTCCTCTGAAATTGTCTGCGTCGAGCGCTAACATGCGATTCTACAGTTGTGGAGGAAAGGTTTCTGTTGATCTGTCAGGTCTGAAGTCTGGCGATGGTCTTTTTGAGGTGTATGAGAATGGTGAGTTATTGTCGGAAGGTTCTAAACTTGAACTTAAAGGGTTCTCTGGCGAAAGAGGTTTTAAGGTCTCTTACAGGAACGAATGTCCTGCGTCGTTAGATTTTACGGTGGTGTCTTTGCCTATAAATGTAGCTGTGTCTCATACAGACTTGGTTATTTGTGAGGGCGAGGAGTTTTCTGCAGTTCTGGATATTGATTGCGAGGAGAAGCCTGCTGTCTTGTGGCTGAAAGATGGTCAGGAAGTGGCTTCTGCTGAGTCGGTGAAGATAGAAAAGACTAAGGCTGATGATAGCGGATTGTATGGCTTCAAGTTGACGAACAGAGGTTGTGTGGTGGAGAAAAACTTGAGTGATGAGCTGAAGGTCAAAGAGTTTGTTGAGTTCTCTGTTCCGAAAGATTTGTATGTGCTTCAGCGCGGCGAGTCTGTTGAGATTGGCTTGTCTGTCTCTAAACCGCAGAGCGGAATGGTGGATAAGATAGAGTGGAGGGAAAAAGGCTCGGTAGTCTCTAATGAGTACCGGATTAATGTGGTTGCAGACAGAGACCATCTGATTGAGATTGAACTTTCGGACGAGGATTTCTGTTCCGTTACAGATACTGTGGAGGTTTGGGCGGATGCTCTGATTTCTTTGAAAATTGATGTGGCGGATTCTATATGCCTCGGTAATTATACTGTTCTGACGATAGACACGTCTGGCACTGGCAGGATTTTGGATCCTTCGGAGTATGAACTTAATGTGTGGTCGCAACTTGCTGATGAAGGCACGGTTAAAGATGTTTCTTACGAAAGCCGAAACGGAGTGCTCAGAGCGGAGGTTTCTCCTTTTGTGCCTACGTTATATAAGGCTCAGGTTAAGTATAAAGGTGAAACTATATCGGAACAGGCTTTGGTTGTGCCTACTCAGCCGGTAGAGGTAAAGATGCCGACAGACTTGAAGGTTTGCGATGGTGAAGAGGTGGACATCGAGATTTCTTACACTCCGGCGGAGGCTGTGCTTTCGTGGGCTTATGATGCCTCTGTGCTGAATGTTGACGGTGGGTATAATATTGTGGCTCTCCCAAGTTTTAACGAAGAGACGGCTAAAGGGCATACGTCCAGATATGTTTATACGCTGAATGCGGATTGGGGTAAGTGCGGCGCAAGGGCGTTCGAGGCGGTTGTGCTTGTGGACGAGCCGTTTGATGTTGATGTGGTGTCTGACACTGTCTGCGAGGGCGAGATGGTTAATATAAGTGCCGACAAATTTGGTGCGGATAAGTTTGAATGGACGGAAGAGTTGTCTGGCGATGTGGTGTGCCAATCGTCAACGTTTAGCTCCATGCTTTCTGAAACTTCCTATTTTGACGTGAAAATGTTCAGAGGTGAGTGCGAGGCCGAAACGAAGGCTGTGGCTGTGGTAAATTCTGCGCCGAGAATATTGTCAGTCGATTCGCTCGACATCAGAAGGGTTGAGGTGGTGCTTGAAGGCCACTACGGATTGTCGCCTTTCTTGTTCAAAATTGATGATGGCGTGGCTGACGAGCAGAGCGAAAAGGATGGCTTGTCTTTCGGAAAACATATTGTTTATGTTGAAGATGGGGCTGGCTGTAAAGATGAGTTTGAGTTTGTTATTAATGCGCCAGACATAAGGATTCCGGATTATTTCTCTCCTGATGGCGACGGTGTGAACGAGACTTGGGTGGTGTCTGGCTTGCAGGAGGCTTTCCCGGATGCTAATGTGTCTGTCTTTGACCGATTTGGCAAATTGCTGCTGACTTACAAAGGTGCTGACGAAGGTTGGGACGGAACTTATAACGGAACACCGATGCCTTCTACTGATTATTGGTACGAGATTGATGTTAAGGAGATTGGAAAAAAATATGTAGGACATTTTACGTTGTTGAGACAATAAATTTAGTTAAATGTAGTTATTACGATAGGGAATGGTGATGGGTGGCAGTGTGTTTTTATTTTGCATTTCATAAAAATAGTTTTAAATAGGTTGAGGAGAGAGGTTGTGCTTTTTGTGAAGTACAGCCTCTCGTTTTATTATGGCGAAATGTAGCTGCCTTTGCTTCGTCTTATTCCAAAATCAGAAATAAAACATTATATTTGCAGAGTTGCAAAAAAAACGTGAAATCATGATAAAGCCATATCCAATAGGACGACAAGACTTCAAGGACATCATCGAAAGCGGTTTTGCTTACGTTGACAAAACCGAGCGTATGTATGAGATGGTAAAGAACCGAAAATTCGTGTTCCTTTCCCGTCCGCGCCGTTTTGGCAAGTCTCTGCTTATCAATACGCTGCAGCACTATTTTGAGGGGAACCAAAAACTCTTCGAGGGTTTGAAAATCAGTCGGCTGGAGAAGGATTGGATAGAATATCCGGTCTTTCGGTTCGACATGAGCGGTTGCAAGGATATGAATACGGAAGGTATGTATTCTTACATAGGAAACACATTATGGTGGTACGAAAAGAAATATGGAATAGAATGCGAAGATAAAAATAATGGTGTACGTTTCAAAAATCTTATTCAGAGTGCCGTTAAGCAGACCGGTCGCAAGGCGGTGATTCTGATAGACGAGTACGACTCGCCATTGCTCAGCCATCTGCACGACGGACGGCTGCCGGAGGTGAAGTCAATCATTCAAGAACTCTACCAGCAGGTGAAGGTGAACGAGCAGTATGAGCAGTTTGTCTTCATCACCGGCATTTCACGATTCTCGCAGGTCTCAATCTTTTCCACGCTGAACAATCTTGCCAATATCTCTATGGATAGCCGTTTCAGCGACATTTGCGGAGTTACGGAAGATGAGCTGATAGAAAACTTTCGTGAAGACATTGAGGGGTTCGCCCAAGAACTCGGCTGTTCGTTTGATGAGATGGTGACAAAACTGAAGACCCGGTACGACGGTTATCACTTTTCAAAGAATTCAAAGGGTGTTTTCAATCCTTTGAGCCTCATATCATGTTTGGACATGAGGGAGCTTAAAAACTTCTGGTTTGAGACCGCAACATCATCATACGTCATAGAGCATCTGAAGAAGCATAACGCACAGATACTTGACTTTGAGAATGTCGAGCTTTTTGAATCGGGCTTCTATGCGTCGTATGAAGACGTGAATAGTGTT
>JAGBRL010000039.1 GCA_017632345.1 Paludibacteraceae bacterium | reverse complement strand
CGCAACTCCTCATTATTCTCAAGATTTTTTGAGATGTCGTCAATGAGTGTTCCGCTGTTTCCTTTCACGATTTCCTTCACGGCCATCTGAATGCCCCTTTCGCTCCAGTCCTTTTCAAAACGCCTGTCTATCAGTTCGCAAATCTTGCTCACAAGAAACGGATAGCCGCTGGTGTATTTGTATATCTCATTAGAGATAAACTCTTTATCCATACCTGTATGATAATCCGCCTCGTACTCGTTGAGCATCGTTATGATTTCGTCCGGATGGAAGGTCATGTCCACGTTGAAGTCGGCGGCGATGTTCCAAGGCGAGTTATATTTGCGTTCCTCGTCGGGACGAAGCTTTAGCTTGAGGTTCTTCACGTCGTAAACGCCGGCGAGGATGACACTGTGGAAGGTGGAAGTCATATCGCCAGACTCGCTTCTTTCCAAATAAAGGTCACGAAGCATTCCGAGGAAGTGAAGGAACATCTGATTATCCAAACTCTTGTCAACCTCGTCAATAAGCAACACAACTCCACTTTCGCATTTGCCGCAAAAATCATTTATTTTGCGAGATAGTTCGTTCAACGATGCAACCGGCTTGCACCACGCTTCCGCATAATCCGCCTGCTTTGTTTTGACGAGCCGGTCTGCGACTTCTTCCATAAAAGAGCGGACAAACGACTCCTCGTTTTTATAGCTGTCAGGACCAAATCCCTCGAAACTTATCTTTATTATGACGTAACTTCTTGACAGCAACCTGAACAATGAATTCAGCGTTGTTGTCTTGCCGAACTGCCGTGCACGGTTGATGGTGAAGTACGAGCCCTCCTCGATGTACTCCTCTATCTGCGCGAGCTTTTTGCTCGTGTCAACCATATAGTGCTGGGCAGGGTTGCAGCTGCCGGTAGTGTTGAATTTCTTCTTCATGTTTCTGTTTCTTGTAATTTTTATAATTCGCAAAAGCCGCAAATCGAAAAAACATAAAAACGGGACACGGCCTGTACTTTGCAGCCCCGAACTATCTTTGCCAAATGTCCCATGCAGCCAGAGCCTGACCATGAAGCATTTCGAGACCATTCTTCACAACTGTGCCTTGTGCCTCGCCCTTTTTCATGAACAATGTCTTTTCTGGGTTATATACCAAATCATAAAGCAGATGCTCCGCACCAAGAAACTGATAAGGAATGTCCGGCGCCGCGTCCACGTTAGGAAACGTTCCGAGCGGCGAACAGTTGACTATCAGCAAGTACTTTTGCAAAATCTTTTCGTCAAGTTCTCCGTAAGTGAAGTTATCTCCGCGCTTTTCTCTCGACACAAACTTATAATCTATTCCGAACTTGCCCAGCGCATACGCCACTGCCTTAGCCGCTCCGCCAGTTCCCAAAACCAAAGCGTGCGTGTGGTAATTTTTCAGCAACGGCCTGAGCGATTCGGAAAATCCTATCACATCTGTATTATACCCCTTTAAAAACAGAGAGCCGTCCGCTTTTCTCATAAATTTCACCGTATTCACCGCATTTATGGCTTTGGCGGTCTCGTCAATTTCGTCAAGAAACTGCATCACCTGCTCTTTGTAGGGGATTGTCACGTTCAGCCCGTTCAGCGGCACATTGTCAACCAAATCTCTGAACTGCTCTATCTCCGGCAACTCGAACAACTCATATTTATCATCAATACCATCTCTCTTAAACTTTTCGGTAAAGAAATTTTTAGAGAAGGAGTGCACCAATGTTTTCCCTATCAATCCGTACATATATATATGTAATTAAGGTGAGTTCTATAAATTCACCGTTTATAATCAAGAAAGTATAAATCAAGGGGACGAACTTTTCGGCACTTTTTGATTTATTTCGGCAACTTACTGATTGACAGTCGGTCACAGTGCCCGAAGCCCACCTTAAATACATTACTGCATATTGTCAAAAACACTCTCCTCCAGATTCAGCACATATCGGCCAATGGTATCATTTTCTACCAATTCGCGCAAGAAAGTCCAATTGGCAATATCATTAGCGTTATAATTATTGACAAGCGCCAGTCCAGTATCCGTCTGCACCCTGAAATCGGAGATGTCCACATTCCCTATTTTGTGACCCTCTGCGTAAAGGTCTGCAAGACACCTCGCCACATTGCTTTTCGTATCCAGCAGCAAACTTTCGCCAGCCAGCACACTTACAGAATCGGTCTCGTTCTCCTCTTCCTTATGCAGAACAAAAAAAACATCTTTAGATGTGTTATTGTTTAGTTCATAACGATACCATTTTTTGTACAACACGAAGAGCGAATCCACCACAGGCATGCAGTATATCCCCACACCGTCTTCCTCCTGCGGGCCTTGCCAAACTTTTCTAGTGCACAGATTTTCTGTGTAGATAGAGTCGTTTATGCTGACTTTCAGTTTTCGTATCGCAAACAACACAGAGCCGGACTCAATATCCCAAATGCCATCGCCAGAGACCTCCTCTCTTGTGTATATCAGAGCATTTTCGCCCGGCTGCAAGGTGTCATATTCAATCTTGGGGCTGTCATGCAGCTCATAATTTATGCAAATGACCTTTTGAGTTTGATTCTGCAACCTATATTCGTAAGTGTTCTCACCCTCTCCGCACCCTGCAAGCGCAACCGTCAGAAGCGAGCCTGCAAGCAGCAAAATATTACGCAAAAAATTTTTCTTCATAAGAAATTATAAATAAGCGGACATAAGAGTCCATTAAAAAAACGTCAAGCAATCTGAATCACATCAACTTGAGAAAATCCCGAAACCGGCTGTCCTGTTTAGCCTCCGAGCACACATCAAAGAATAGCGTAAGCGCGTCGTCATCCCTTTTCATCGCCTCCGGCAAATATTTCAGAGCCAAGTCAACCTGCCCCAATTTGCAGTAAACAATAGCGAAAAACAGCGGCAGCGGAGCGGCGTCCGGCATCAGAGCCTCAGCCTTTTTATAGCTTGCCAGCGCCAGTTCATAATCACATAAGTCCAGACTCATATTCCCCAGCGCAAGATAAGTGTCAGCCTGATTAGGGTTAATTTCCAGCGCTTTTTTATAACACTGCAAAGCGTCGGCCGTCCGGTCAAGGTTCACCAGCGCCTCCGCCCTATATATCCAGAAATCGCAGAAGTCCGGATTCTCCGCAATAGCTTCGGCAGAGACATCCAGAGCCTGTTCAAAGCGTTCCAGTTCCAGCAAGCACACGCACATACCCGCCCAAGCCTCGATGCTCATCGGATTAAGTTCCAGCGCTTTGCCGTAGAAAGGCATCGCCTCTTCGAACTTGCTCTGCTTTTCGTAGCACTCGCCCATATAGACGTTAAACGCGGCATCGAACTTAGTATTTTCTCCATACTCCTTGTAAGTTTCGATAGCCTTGTCGAACTCGTTAGCCTGAAAATATGAGTGGCCCTTATGCAGCAGCGCCTCGAAATCGCCCTCACCGTTGAGGAACGCGAAATCGAACGCCTCCGCCGCCTTTTCATAATCTTCAAGTCTGAAAAGCAGCATGCCCAAATTGAACCAAGCCTCGTTCGAGAATGGGTTTTGGTCAAGAATATGATTATACACAGAAACAGCCTCGTCCGTCGCCCCCGTCTGTTCCAGACAAAAAGCCAGTTCGAAGCAGAGTGTGATGTTAAGGCTGTTAGCCTTGAAGCCCATCTTCAGGAAATGAAGAGCCGCCTCGAAAGACATCTTCGAGATATAAACATACGCAATATCGAGGCAGACCTCATCGATGTCCTGCGCATTTCCGGACAGCACCTTGTCAAAAGCCTCCTTGGCCGCAACAACGTCGCCCTCGGCAAGCTCCAGTTCGCCCGAAAGGAACAGCAAAGCCCGGTTGCCAGGCTCGCGCTCCAGCAAGCCAGACACAAGCTCCCTCGCCTTCTCCATCTCTCCGTTCTCGATACATATACGCGCGGCCTTAGACAGCAGCATCACGTTTCCGGGGTGCTGAGCCAGTCCAAAATCAACAGCCTCCTTCGCCTTTTGGAACTTCAGCCTCTGGATATAATAATCCACCACAACCTCCAGCTCGTCTGTCCCGAAATATTCGGCACGCCCCTCGCTGAGAGACCGTTCGTATCTCCTTAACGTATCCTTCTGACCGTCATTCGGCAATATGGAATCATTATCTTTCATCAATCCAATTGAATTACAGTGCAAAAATAATGCAAGTCTGTCAAAATCAGACTAAAGAACAGTTAAAATTTAATCCTGCAAGAAAGCGCAACACTACTCCACCACTGCATAAAAATCCTTCGCCTTCGCAATCTTTGCAGACACCACCTTTTTGTCGTGGCAGAAAAACAGCTTGCTGCCGTTCTTGACGGCAAACTCAAGAATATTGCGTTTAGCCTCAAGCGCGGCCACCTGGTCGAGGTCATACGCGCTAAGCCAGTCCAGCGGCACATTAGCGGCAGTCGGCACAACATCGCCTGCAAAGATTATGTTTTCCTTGCCGTCGTTCACATAGACCACAATCTGCGCCTTTGTGTGCCCGTCAGCAAAAGCAAGCCTGACACCGTCCGCAATCTCCTGCTCATCGTTTATCCACTTCAGTTTCTCTTTTTTGAACACCTCCATCATGTCAGCGAGGAAGAAAGAGTTCTCTTCCCTTGCCGACGGGTTCAGCATAGCCTTCCACTGCTCTTCCGCCACCCAGTGCGTAGCGTTCGGGAAGGTCATCTGAAGCTTGAAGTCATAGTCAATCCAAGTACAACCGCCGCAATGCTCGAAGTGCAGGTGAGTAAGCACAACGTCCGTCACGTCAGAGCAAGAGAAACCGAGCCTCTTCAGCTCCTCTTCAACCGGTTTCAGTCCGCTAAATCCGAACTCCGACATAACATCCTGATGCTTAATTCCGACACCAGCGTCCACAAGTATCAATTTGTCTTTAGACTTGATAAGAAGCGAACGCATCACAAGCTTGCAGAAATTATTTTCGTCGCACTCATATTCGGCATTCCACGCCAATTTAGGCACAACGCCAAAAAGCGCGCCTCCATCGACTAAAAAAAAACCTGTCTCTATGTTAAATAAATCCATTTAAAATTGTATTTTTGTGCGAAAGTAGCAAAGTTAGGCGAACTTGCAAAAGGTTTGCCTGCTGTTTTTAATGTTTCACCTTATATATTGTTATTTTTTTATGGAATATTTACAGCTAATTGGCGGATTGGCATTGCTTATTTTCTCAGGAAACTACCTTGTGGAATCTGCGTCAGACATAGCTCGCAAATTTAAACTCTCGTCGCTTGTGATCGGGCTTACCATCGTCGCTTTCGGCACATCCGCTCCTGAGCTGCTTGTCAGTTCCAACGCAAGTTTAAACGGGCACTCGGAAATTGCGCTCGGCAACGTGTTCGGGTCGAACATCGTCAACATAGGTTTCATAATGGGGCTTACCGCGCTGCTCCTGCCCTTTCTTGTGAGCCGTGCCTCCATCAAGATAGACGTCAAGGTGATGATTGCGTTTGCCCTCGCAGCCTTGCTGTTTGCATACGACGGGCACTTCGGAAGAGTTGAAGGCAGTTTGCTGCTGGCTGCGCTTATCGCATACACCGCATGGCTCATCATCAAGTCAAAGAAGGAGACGAAAAATGCAGAGGTTGAGGCACCGAAGAAAAATATATGGCTGAACGTAATCATCCTCATCGCTTCGCTTGCGGGGCTTGCCTTCGGCTCGGACCAGATGGTCGAGGGAGCATCTGTCATTGCCAAGAATTTTGGAATTTCAGAAAAGGTCATATCGGTCACAATTGTAGCTATCGGCACAAGTCTTCCGGAACTAACGGCCTCTATCATCTCCGTAATTAAGAAAGAGGTCGGAATGACAATAGGCAACGTCATAGGCTCAAACACGTTCAACATAGGCGCGGTTCTGGGCGTCTCTTCGATAATATCCCCTATCGACTTCAACCCGGAAACGTTCATAACTGACATATACTGGACGATCGGATTTTCCGTCTTGCTTTTGATAGGCATGATTAACGTGACTAAAAACATGGAGCTGATGCGCAGCAGCGGCAAAATTTCCGCTCTGTGGAACGCAAACAACGGCGAGATAGGACGCATCTGGGGCTTCTGCTGCCTTGCCGCATACGTGACTTACACTATTTTACTGTTTATTTAAGGCCGCTCCTGCAAACCACGCCGCATTCAGCTTGATTTGCAGAGTTCCCTAACTAACAATTTTGAATATGATAGACGACGAAAAACAACGCTCGCTGGACTGCCGCTACATAAGAATGGCACGAATATGGGCTGAAAATTCATACTGCAAACGCAGACAGGTCGGCGCGCTGCTGGTCAAAGACAAAATGATTATATCTGACGGATACAACGGAACTCCGTCCGGGTTCGAGAACGTGTGCGAGGACGACTCGAACAAGACCTACCCGTACGTGCTGCATGCGGAGGCGAACGCCATAACTAAAGTGGCGCGTTCCAACAACAGCAGCGACGGAGCCACTCTGTATGTCACCGCATCGCCGTGCATCGAGTGCGCAAAGCTGATTATACAGTCCGGAATTAAAAGGGTTGTCTATTCGGAGCTTTACCACACGCCAGACGGGCTGGAACTGCTGAAAAAGGCAGGCATAGAGACTTTGCTAATCAATATAAACGAATAAACAGGTAAGATTTAGTCTGATGAAGAGAATTTTATATCCTACCCTGCTGGCTGTGACGGCTATCTTAGGGATCAAGCTTGGAGAAATACTTACTGAATACAGAATGCAGGCGGCTCCGGCTGTCGAATGCAGAAACGGAAAGCTGGATTACTTGTTCAACCTGATCAAGGAACAGTACGTCGAGGATGTTGACGTGAAGGAACTTGAAGAGAAGGCCATACCTGAAATCATGGCCGGGCTGGACCCCCACTCTGTGTACATACCGGCGGCAAACCTGCAGTCTGTGAACGAAGCGCTGGACGGAAGCTTCAGCGGCATAGGGGTGGAGTTCAACATCCAGAACGACACAGTCATGATTCTTGCCGTAATCAACGGAGGGCCGTCTGAAAAGGTGGGACTGCTGCCCGGCGACAGAATCGTGGAGGTGAACGACACGCTATTCGTGGGAAAAGATATATCGAACGAAAAGGTGATGAAGAAGCTGCGCGGACCAAAAGGCACTATGGTGAAGGTGGGCGTGAAGAGAAACAACTCGCCGGAAATTCTGCATTTCGACATCGTTCGCGGCGACATTCCGCTGACAAGCGTTGACGTGGCGTACATGATAGACCCGGAGACCGGATATGTTAAGGTGAACAAGTTCGGAAGCACCACCTTCTCCGAGTTCTCCGACGCAATGTACAAACTCAAGGCTGACGGAGCGTCAAAGTTCGTGATTGACCTCAGAGGGAATCCGGGCGGATACATGAATGCGGCCATCAAGATGATAAACATGTTCCTAAAAAAGAACGACATGATTGTTTACACAGAGGGCAAGACTCTGAACTGCTGCTCTCAGGAACTGGCAGACGGCACAGGCGAGTTTCAGGACGTGCCGGTCGTGGTGCTTATCGACGAATGGTCCGCCTCCGCCAGCGAAATTTTCGCCGGTGCTATTCAAGACAACGACAGAGGCTTTGTGATAGGACGACGCTCCTTCGGAAAGGGCCTTGTGCAACAGCAGTTCACGTTGCGGGACTCTTCTGCCATCAGGCTGACCATCTCACGGTTCCACACTCCGTCCGGACGATGCATCCAAAAGCCTTACGCAGAGGATTATGAGGACGATATTTACAAACGATACCTGCACGGCGAATTTTATGCTGAGGACAGTGTGTTTATAGACAAGGCCGACTCGCTAACGTTCAAGACCGCCAACGGACGCACAGTTTACGGCGGTGGCGGAATCATGCCGGATATGTTCGTGCCGAGAGACACGTCTGAAGTGACTCCTTACTTTAATAAGGTGAACAACTCCGGACTGATTCACGAATTCGCGTTCGCTTACACCGACGCAAACAGAAACACGCTGAAACAGTTCAAAACTACAGAGGAGCTGGAGTCGTATCTGGACAAGCAAGACTTATGCTCCAAATTCACAAACTTTGCAGAGGGTAAAAATGTAAAGAAAAAGTCCAATCAAATAGCCAAGTCTAAAAATTATATCGAAAACTTGCTGAAGGCTTACATCGCACGCAACACGTTGGGATACAATGGGTTCTACCCTATCCTGCACAAAAAGGACAACACGCTGAAAAAAGCGCTCGACGCATTGCACAACAACTGGCAACTACTTGAAAACAACAGCGTTACGGATACTTTGCAAAACAATTTTGAAGATACAACCAAAGTAAAACAAGATAATTTGGAAATATAAAAAAAAACTCTTATCTTTGCTCACGTAATAGAAGAAGGAAAGTTTTCTCAAGAAAAGAGTTCCGGCCCATAAAAAAGCCGGGATTCTTTTTGTTTTAATAATGAATATTAACACTACTAATACTATAAAAGTTATGGCTGTATCATACGTTACTGAAGAAGGCTTGAATAAAATGAAGGAAGAGTTGAAGCATCTGGAAACAGTGGAACGCCCTGCCGTTTCTCGCCAGATTGCTGAAGCTAGAGACAAAGGCGACTTGTCCGAAAATGCGGAATACGATGCCGCAAAAGAGGCTCAGGGACTGCTCGAAATGAAAATCTCTCTTCTGAAGGAAAAGATTGTCAACGCAAGGCTTATCGACGAGTCCCGTCTCGGAACTGACAACGTGCAGATTCTGAACAAGGTGCAGATAAAGAACAAAAAGAACAATCAGGTGATGACTTACACTCTTGTTTCTGAACACGAGGCAAACCTGAAGGAGGGCAAGCTTGCCATAAACACCCCTATTGCTCAGGCACTGCTCGGAAAGAGAGTCGGCGACATTGTGGAGGTGACCGTGCCTGCCGGAAAGATTCCGTTCGAGATTATTGACATCTCTATATAAGACTCTGACAGATAAAACTATAGGTGAGTTCTATAAATTCACCATTTATAATTAAGAAAGTATAAATCAAGGGGGCGAACTTTTCGGCACTTTTTGATTTGATTCGGCAACTTGCTGATTGTCAGTCGGTCACAGTGCCCGCACTGTTCCCTTCTTTCGCTCAGCAATCGGTTCGAAACAAATTCAAAAATTCCTCGAAATGAATTTACAGAACCCAACTATAAAAACTTATAACATGGCAACTATATTTACTAAAATTGTCAACGGCGAGATTCCTTGCTTCAAGATCGCGGAAGACGAAAACTACTTTGCGTTTCTGGACATCAACCCTATAAAGAAGGGGCACACGCTTGTGATACCTAAGGTTGAGGAGGATTACATCTTCAATCTTGACGACAACACTCTGGCAGGCCTGTCAGTCTTTGCCAAGAAGGTTGCAAAAGCGATAGAGAAGACCATTCCATGCCTCAGAATAGGCGTGGCGGTGATGGGTCTTGAAGTGCCACACACGCACATCCACCTTGTGCCGATGGAACGCGAAAAGGACTTGAACTTCTCCAACCCAAAACTCAAAATCGACCCCATCGAGATGGAGGAAATCGCATCTAAAATCAGGGCAAATTTCTGAGACATAAAAAAGGACAAAAGCGCAGCCAAGAAGTGGTTGCGCTTTTTTTGCAAATATAGTTACAGACACCGTCTATAAACAGCTTCACTTTCGAAATTATTTAACCTGAAGACCAATCAAATACTCGACTGACAAATTTCGCAAGAAAAAAATCACCATGAGCATAATATATTAAAAATAATGATTTATATTTGTGAAAATTTCTACTATTGTAGATATATATTATGCTGTGAGCATAGGGGTTTAGTATTAATTTAAATTTTAGAAGCCATGGGAAAATTAAAAGACTTCAAACGAATTTATTCGTTAGTTAAAACAATTAGGACCAAATTAAAACCTATTGGAAAAACACTTGAACATATAGAAAAGAGTGGGATTTTATCTCAAGACCAGCATCGTGCGGAAAGTTATGTTGAGGTTAAGAAAATCATTGACGAATACCATAAGGCATTCATAGAAAGTGTACTTGAGGACTTTAGGTTCTCTGAAAATAAAGGAGCAAAAAATTCTCTTGAAGAGTTTTTTGCTTACTATATATGTAAATCGAAAGACGAAACGCAAAAGAGGCAGTTTGCAGATATTCAAGATAAGTTGAGGAAGCAAATTGCTAAAAGGTTTTCGGATGACGATAGATTTAAGCGAATCGATAAAAAGGAACTCATCAAAGAAGATTTGCTATCATTCGTTGAGGAAGTGGAAAAACGACAATTGATAAAAGAATTTAAAGACTTCACCACCTATTTTACCGGTTTTCACGAAAACAGGAAAAATATGTATACTGACGAAGCGCAATCTACAGCAATTGCCTATCGCTTGATTCACGAGAATTTGCCCAAATTCATAGACAATATAATGGTTTTTGATAAAGTAGCGGCCTCACCAATTGCGGAACATTTTGCGAAATTGTATAGCGACTTTGAAGAGTATCTGAATGTGTCTGAACTTGGTGAAATGTTTTGTCTCGATTACTACAATATTGTACTTACTCAAACACAAATAGATGTTTATAATGCTATTGTGGGAGGAAAGACATTGGAAGATGGAAAAAAGATTCAGGGTTTAAATGAATACATAAACGATTATAACCAACAACAAAAAGACAAATCAGCACGACTTCCAAAGCTAAAACCTCTTTACAAACAAATATTAAGTGATAGAAATGCGATTTCTTGGCTGCCAGAGCAATTCCAGTCAGACGAAAAAGTTTTGGAGGCGATTCAGAAAGCTTATCAGGATTTGGACGAACAGGTTTTCAATCGTAAGAAAGAGGGAGAACACTCTTTAAAAGATCTGTTGCTTTCTTTGTCTAATTTTGACCTCTCTAAAATTTATATCCGTAATGACGCACAGATGACCGACATATCTCAGAAAGCGTTTGGTCATTGGGACGTAATTCACAAAGCCTTGTTAGAACAACTAAAAAAAGATGTGCAGAAGAAGCCTAAAAATGAGTCTGACGAAGCCTATGAAGAGCGATTGAAAAAAACAATAAAATCCCAAGGAAGCATTCCTATCGCATTGATTAATCAGGGTGTACAAAAACAAAATTCAGAGGAGCAAAATACCCTACTGACCTATTTTGCTTCATTGGGAGCTGTAGAGACGGAGTCGGTAAAAAAGGAAAACTTGTTTACTCAAATAGAAAATGCTTACGCAGAGGTAAAGGATTTATTGAACACGCCTTATTCTGGAAAGAATTTAGCACAAGACAATGTGGCTATAGAAAAGATAAAGTCTTTATTGGATGCTGTCAAGGCTCTTCAACATTTTGTGAAACCTTTGCTTGGAGATGGAACAGAGTCTGAAAAGGATGAAAAGTTCTATGGCGAGTTTTCTATGCTTTGGGAAGAACTTGACAAGATTACACCGCTCTATAATATGGTGCGGAATTATATGACACGCAAACCATATTCAACCGAGAAATTCAAGCTACACTTTGAAAATAATGGATCACTTTTAAATGGATGGGTTGATAGTAAAACAGAAAACTCAGATAATGGAACTCAATATGGTGGTTATTTGTTTAGAAAACAAAATATTATAGGTGAATATGATTATTATTTAGGAATTTCTTCTGATACAAAATTATTCAGGAGAGATGCTGTAATTAATGATACTGACAAGTCTGAATTTGAAAGGCTGGATTATTATCAATTAAAATCACAAACAGTGTATGGTAAATCTTATCAAGGCGATTATAACCAAGAAAGTGCACAAATAATAAGTGCAATAGATTCTTTTGTCGAAAGGACAACAAATACTAATTTGAAAGAAAAAATTAATCAAGACAGAGAAACAAAAAATCCTAAAACAAGTACAGCAAAAGGGTATTTAAATTTTTTGAGGAAAAATTCGGAAATCTATGACTCTATCATTAATGACTATGCCTTTGTTAAGGCAAATTTACAGCTGATTACATCAATTAAAAAAACATTGCGTGCATTTAAAAGAATTCCCCAAGCGCAAAAATTAGCTCAAAAAGAATTTGTTTTATTTGTTGATTTAATGAATGAAATAGATGAAATGGTAAAGGAAAAAGTTTTTACATACGTTCCTATTAGTCTAAAGGAATTTGAAAATTCTATGGAACGGGATAAAAAACCATTGTTCTTGTTTAAAATATCAAATAAAGACCTCTCTTTTGCAGAATCATACGAAAAAGGATTGAGAAAGTCGCGAGGTACAGATAATTTACATACTATGTATTTTAAGGCCTTGATGAATGGGAACCAAAATGTTTTCGATATAGGGACTGGCGTTGTTTATTTTAGAAAACATAGCATTCAATATTCAGATGAAAAGATGAAAACTGGTCATCATCATAATGTTTTAAAAGATAAATTCAAATATCCGATTATATCGAACAAACGGTATGTATACGATCAATTTCAGTTTCATTTATCCATAGAACAAAATTATTTAGCTGGCAAAATTGGAGACTTTGAAATGAATAGACGAGTTAACGAATACATCCGCCAAAGCGATGATTTGCACATTATAGGCATTGACCGTGGTGAACGTCATCTGCTCTATTTGACGGTGATTGATTTGCAAGGCCGAATCAAAGAGCAATACTCTTTGAACGAAATCGTAAATACTTACAATGGCAATGAATACCGCACAAATTATCATGACTTGTTGTCTAAGCGTGAGGATGAACGAATGAAGGCCCGTCAAAGCTGGCAAACGATTAAGAATATCAAAGAACTCAAAGAGGGGTATTTAAGTCAGGTTATTCATAAGATTTCAGAACTGATAGTGAAATATAACGCCATTGTAGTTCTGGAAGATTTGAATATGGGATTCATGCGCGGTCGTCAAAAAGTGGAATCTTCTGTTTATCAGAAATTTGAAAAGATGCTAATTGACAAACTCAACTATTTGGTGGACAAGAAAAAGAATCCAGAAGAGGACGGCGGCGTTCTTAACGCTTATCAGCTGACCAATAAATTTGATAGTTTCCAAAAACTTGGCAAACAAAGTGGTTTCCTTTTCTACACTCAAGCATGGAACACAAGCAAGATTGACCCAGTAACAGGTTTTGTGAATCTGTTTGACACCCGTTATGAAACACGAGAAAAGGCAAAAGATTTCTTCGGAAAATTTGATGCTATCCGTTATAATACAGCTAAGGATTGGTTTGAATTTGCCTTTGATTATTCTGAATTCACATCAAAGGCAGAAGGCTCTCGTACAAATTGGACGCTGTGCACTTACGGAGAACGCATTGAGACATTTCGGGACGAAAAGCAGAATTCAAATTGGGCAACCCGGAAAATTAATTTGACTGATAAGTTCAAAGAGCTCTTTGAAAAACATAAAATTGATATTCAAGCAGATTTGAAAGAAGCTATTTCTCAACAAGATTCGGCTGATTTCTTCAAAGGGCTTTTGTATTTGCTGAAGCTAACTCTTCAAATGCGTAATAGTGAAATAGGTACAGAAATAGATTATATGCAGTCGCCGGTAGCTGATGCTAACGGAAACTTCTACAACAGTGACACTTGCGATGATTCTTTGCCTAAGAATGCTGATGCAAACGGAGCGTACAACATTGCACGGAAAGGTTTGTGGATAGTTCAGCAAATCAAGGCTGCGGATGATTTGAAGAATGTTAAATTATCCATCAGTAACAAGGAGTGGTTGAAATTTGCACAGGAGAAACCATATCTCAACGAGTAAGGATGCATATAACTATATCTCAATATCAACTCTTAATAACTACATCTTTTGTCCGTACTCCATATATCTGCACAATGTGTATATGGAGACGGACGAAGGATTGTATCACGCCTCACCGCAAACTAATGGAAGAGTGGCACACGAAGCGGTTGACTCAAAGAAATACAGCAATAGAAAAGAGCCCTGCCTATTTACTCTTCCAAATATGGATTGACAGGTAAAATAGACATATATCGGGCTGATGAAAAATTGCTCACAGAACGCAAAATTGATCAATTTGCAAAAGATTTCAGCGGAGCAGACAGCGTTATTATTTTTGACGTATCCGCTGTGAAATTAAAGAAATATGGCAACGCTATCCATAGGGATACTGATATTGTTTATTTCTGA
This sequence comes from Paludibacteraceae bacterium, assembly GCA_017632345.1. Classification (GTDB taxonomy): domain Bacteria; phylum Bacteroidota; class Bacteroidia; order Bacteroidales; family Paludibacteraceae; genus RGIG9379. The sequence continues at coordinate 27,981 of JAGBRL010000039.1, read as the reverse complement.
GTTGCAAATACAAGTCCTCACAAATTTTTGATTAACAACAAAATACTGATAATCAAACCATTGTCTTTATTGCTATTTTCTGGTGGGTAAAATATCTTTTTCCTTTCAGTTAAAATAAATCTTGCTAATCATTTGATTTTTAACGCAAAAAGGCTACATTTGCAACATCTTTTCACGCCTATAGAGGCTGAACAGATTTTTAAATTTCTACTATTGTAGATAATATCTCATAAAAGGCGAATACGGAGAGGCTGAACAGATTTTTAAATTTCTACTATTGTAGATATGATGGCGGACGGGCCTTTCATTTTTACATTGGCTGAACAGATTTTTAAATTTCTACTATTGTAGATAATAGTCCCGTTGTTCAGAAGTCCCGTTGGCTGAACAGATTTTTAAATTTCTACTATTGTAGATAATCTTGAAACGTTCATTTTAAACAAAGGCTGAACAGATTTTTAAATTTCTACTATTGTAGATCGGTGCTCGTTCTCTCTCTGACTATCTCGGCTGAACAGATTTTTAAATTTCTACTATTGTAGATTGCATTTCGGACTACAATAGATAGCATGGCTGAACAGATTTTTAAATTTCTACTATTGTAGATGTTTTCTTTTCGTTCAACATTTCCTGAAGGCTGAACAGATTTTTAAATTTCTACTATTGTAGATGATGGCGAGGCATATCTGAATGTACTGAGGCTGAACAGATTTTTAAATTTCTACTATTGTAGATCAGGGGCTATCCCAGAAGGTGCGGAACGGCTGAACAGATTTTTAAATTTCTACTATTGTAGATTTGTAAATTTTCCATTCTCATCTTTACGAGGCTGAACAGATTTTTAAATTTCTACTATTGTAGATGAGGATTCCATTAGCGAGCAATTTTGTCGGCTGAACAGATTTTTAAATTTCTACTATTGTAGATAGAGTAAGAGACGGGCACACGCTGAACATGGCTGAACGGATTTTTAAATTTCTACTATTGTAGATCGTTTGTCGAACTTATGCACACTGCAGACTGAAAGCATTTTAAACACTACTGTTCGGTAAAACTTTTTCGTGAACAAACAATTAGGGCTGGCATCTCACATAAGAAATGTCAGCCCTAATTGGCTATCTTCACTTCTGTAAAAAACATCAAATAACAATGGAGATGATAGTCTTTTTATCGGACAGCTTATAATAAGGCTTATTATTTGAAAAACTTTCAGAAGATAAAATTTCACACCCTTTCAATCCTCCAATCCACGTGTCAAACAACGAATCTGCACCATACTTCCAACAAATTTACATGGTTCTTTCAAAATTTTCTTAAGACGTAATACAACAATGAACTTTGGTACTGCCTTCCAGGCTGGTTTTCGCTATATCATCCTTCACCCAAGACTTCGCCAAAGGTTACCGCCGCTACGCTTTGTGCTGCCTTCCAGGCAGAGAGAATGCAAGGCGGATGGCCTGAACTTTTAAATGAAAAAACTGCGACAAAATTAGGAATCTATCACCATCCCCACAAAAAAAGGCTACCCGAATTCGGATAGCCTTTTTAGATATGCTGTATAACTTATTACTCAGCAGCAGGAGTTTCTGCAGCTTCTTCAGCAACCTCAGCAGGAGCGTCAGCCGCCTTCTTTCTAGAACGGCGAGTCTTAGCAGCCTTCTTAGGAGCGTCCTTAAGCATAGCCTCGTTAAAGTCAACAAGTTCGATGAAGCACATTTCAGCAGAGTCACCCAAACGAACGCCAGTCTTGATGATACGAGTGTATCCTCCTGGACGGTCAGCGATCTTCTGTGAAATTTCGCCAAACAATTCCTTAACAGCTTCCTTGTTCTGAAGATAAGAGAACACAACTCTACGAGAGTGAGTAGAGTCGTCCTTAGCCCTAGTCAACAAAGGCTCAACGTACTTTCTCAACTCCTTAGCCTTAGCTGTAGTAGTGTTGATTCTTTTATGTTGAATCAAAGAACAAGCCATATTAGAAAGGAGAGCTTTTCTGTGCTCAGCCTTTCTTCCCAAATGGTTGAATTTCTTATTATGTCTCATTGTTATTACTCTTTATCTAATTTATATTTTGAGATATCCATGCCGAAAGAGAGGCTAAGATTATCTAACAATTGGTCTAATTCGGTCAAAGACTTCTTACCGAAATTTCTGAACTTGAGAAGGTCGTTCTTGTTGAAGACAACAAGTTCGCCAAGCGTTTCAACATCAGCAGCCTTCAAGCAGTTAAGCGCACGTACAGACAAGTCCATATCGACAAGCTTAGTCTTGAGCAACTGACGCATGTGAAGCACTTCTTCGTCAAATTCTTCATTACCATCGCCATCGCTAGAATCCAACGTAATCTTTTCGTCAGAGAACAGCATAAAGTGATGAATAAGAATCTTTGCAGCCTCTTTCAGAGCGTCCTTCGGATGAATAGAACCATCGGTCTGAATTTCAAGAACCAACTTTTCATAGTCAGTCTTCTGTTCCACACGATAGTTTTCAACAGCGTACTTAACGTTCCTGATAGGAGTGAAAATAGAGTCAATAGCGATAACTCCAATTTCAGAACCAGGAATCTTGTTTTCGTCAGCTGGAACATAACCGCGTCCCTTACCGATAGTCAGTTCAATCTGAAAGCTTGCTTCAGAATCCAGACGGCAAATCACGAAATCAGGGTTAAGAACCTCAAATCCAGTTAAACTCTTTGAAATATCCCCAGCCTTGAACACTTCCGTTCCCGAAACGATTATAGTAACCTTTTCGTTTTCAACTTCTTCAACTTTCTGTTTGAAACGAACCTGTTTCAAGTTGAGGATGACATTGGTTACGTCCTCGATAACGCCGGGAATGCAGTCAAACTCGTGATCCACGCCATCAATCTTGATAGAAGTGATGGCGAAGCCTTCCAAAGAAGAAAGCAAGATACGTCTCAACGCATTTCCAACGGTGATACCATAACCAGGCTCCAACGGACGGAACTCGAACTTTCCCTGAAAGTTGTCCGCTTCCAACATTATAACTTTATCGGGTTTTTGAAATGCTAATATAGCCATGGATCAATTATTATTTAGAGTATAATTCGACGATCAATTGTTCTTTGATATTTTCTGGGATGTCAGCTCTTTCTGGAGTGTGCAAGAACTTTCCAGACATAGAAGAGTTGTCCCATTCAAGCCATGCGTACTTGCTGTGATTGAATCCAGACAAAGCATCTGCAATAACTTCCAAAGACTTTGATTTTTCGCGAACACCGATAACTTGACCTTGTTTTACAGAATATGAAGGAATGTTCACTACAGAACCGTCAACAACGATGTGCTTGTGAGACACCAACTGGCGCGCAGCCGCACGAGTCGGAGCGATACCAAGACGGTAAACCACATTGTCAAGACGGCTTTCCAACAACTGAAGCAAAACCTCACCGGTAATACCCTTAGTTCTAGAAGCCTTGTCGAACAAGTTACGGAACTGTCTTTCCAAAACGCCGTAAGTATATTTAGCCTTCTGCTTTTCGTTCAGCTGAATACCGTACTCAGACGTTTTCTTTCTTCTGTTAACACCATGCTGTCCTGGAGGGAAATTCCTCTTTGCCAAATTCTTGTCAGGACCGAAAATAGCTTCACCAAATTTACGCGCAATTCTCGTTTTTGGACCTATATATCTAGCCATTGTTTCTAAATTTGTTATTAACTTCCAAATCCTGAATTGTGCAGCCGCTATTGCAGAGAGGTTTAAAATGCAATCCTATCACAATCACGAGATTCGGAAACAATTAGTGTAAAATAATTAAACTCTACGTTTTTTAGGTGGTCGACAACCGTTGTGTGGTAGTGGTGTCACGTCTATGATCTCAGTAACCTCGATACCTGCGCCGTGCACAGTACGGATTGCCGATTCACGACCATTTCCCGGACCTTTCACATAAGCCTTCACCTTTCTCAAACCAAGGTCAAACGCAACTTTGGCGCAATCCTGAGCTGCCATCTGAGCTGCGTAAGGAGTGTTCTTCTTAGAACCTCTGAAACCCATTTTACCTGCTGAAGACCAAGAGATAACCTGCCCTTCCGCGTTTGTCAAAGCAACGATAATGTTGTTAAAAGATGAGTGTACATGCAGTTGTCCGTTTGCGTCAACTTTTACTACTCTTTTTTTGGTTGCTACTGCTTTTTTTGCCATACTTTTATTATTAAATAGCTATTAATTCGCTAAGTATTACTTAGTTGCCTTCTTCTTGTTAGCAACAGTTTTCTTCTTACCCTTACGAGTACGAGCGTTGTTCTTTGTGCTCTGTCCACGCAAAGGCAAACCTATACGATGACGGATACCACGGTAACAACCGATATCCATCAAACGCTTGATGTTCAACTGAACTTCAGAGCGAAGGTCACCCTCCACCTTGTAAGACGCACCGATCACTTCACGAATCTTCGCTGCCTGGTCGTCAGTCCAGTCCTTTACTTTGATGTCCTTATCGACACCAGCTTCTGCCAAAATCTTGTTTGCACTGCTACGTCCTATGCCGTAGATATAAGTCAAACCAATTTCGCCTCTCTTGTTTTGCGGCAAATCTACACCAACTATTCTTATAGCCATAAACTAATTTTTTGCAAAAATAATAAAAAAATTATCCTTGACGCTGTTTATACTTAGGATTTTTTTTGTTAATAACATATAAACGTCCTTTTCTTCTCACGATTTTGCAATCGGGAGTACGTTTTTTCAATGATGCTCTTACTTTCATATTCTGTAAAAATTATTTGTATCTAAAAGCAATTCGTCCTTTTGTTAGGTCATAAGGAGACATTTCCACCCTCACTTTGTCGCCCGGCAAAATCTTGATGTAGTGCATTCTCATCTTGCCAGAGATATGGGCAGTAATCTCATGACCATTTTCTAACTCAACTCGAAACATTGCATTTGACAATGCCTCTACTATTGTACCATCCTGTTCGATAGCTGCTTGTTTGGCCATAGTCGCTCTTAAATTGCGTTAATTCCTAATATTTGTTCTATATACTCAAAAGAAGACAAGATATCCGCCTGACCTTTTCTGATCGCCACAGTATGTTCAAAATGAGCCGCCGGCATCCCGTCCACAGTTCTGGCCGTCCAGCCGTCCCTGTCTATACGTATGTTGCGCTTGCCCATATTTATCATCGGTTCAATCGCAATGACCATACCCGACTTCAGTTTCAGCCCGTTGCCTCTTCTTCCGTAATTAGGAACCTCTGGCTCTTCGTGCATAGCACGGCCAATTCCATGACCAACCATTTCCCTCACTACAGAATAGCCTCTCTCCTCACAATGAGACTGAATTGCGAAACTCACGTCGCCCAAACGCATTCCGTCAACAGCCTTTTCTATACCTTTATATAAAGACTCCTTTGTTGTCCGCAGCAAAGCCTTAACCTCTTCCGAAACCTCGCCCACGCAGAATGTGTAGCAAGAGTCTCCGTGAAAACCGTTAACCTCCGCTCCGCAGTCAACCGAGACCACATCACCCTCTTTCAAGGCGTAATTCGAGGGAATCCCGTGAACAACCACGTCGTTAACAGAGACGCACAACGTGTTAGGGAATCCGTTATAGCCCAAGAAAGTGGGAGTAGCCCCGTTGTCTCTTATAAAAGTCTCGGCTATCGCATCCAATTGCAGCGTAGTGACACCGGGCCTGATGTTCTTGCAAACTTCAGCCAATGTCTTCGCCACAATCTGGTTGCTGATTCGCATCAACTCAATCTCTTCGTCAGTCTTCAGATATATCATCTCTTCAAAAAATTAATATGCTGACATACCTGGGTTACGTCCCTGAATCCTGCCAGATTCCATCAATCCATCGTAGTGATGCATCATAAGGTGACTTTCAACCTGCTGCAAAGTGTCAAGAACAACACCTACCAAAATCAGCAATGAAGTACCTCCGAAGAACAGCGCGAACTGGTCCGCTTGAACAATATTCCCTTTGACAATTGCAGGCATAACCGCAATAAGAACCAAAAAGAAAGATCCCGGCAATGTGATGCGAGACAACACAGTGTCTATATACTCTGCTGTTTCAGAACCTGGCTTTACACCCGGAATGAAACCGCCGTTACGCTTCATGTCATCCGCCATCTGGTTCGGCTGAATTGTAATCGCAGTGTAAAAATACGTGAACGCAATAATAAGCACCGCAAATATAAGATTGTAGCCGAAACTCCAAGTGTCCAAATAAAATGCGTCCGGATCAGGTTCTGTCACCATCGGAATAACAGCCAAAGGAATAAACATCAGCGCCTGAGCGAAGATGATTGGCATAACTCCGGCAGCGTTAACCTTCAGCGGGATGTACTGACGCACACCGCCAACCTGCTGCTTCGAACCGGCAAGCTGCTTAGCATACTGCACCGGAATGCGGCGAACGCCCTGCACAAGCATAATAGCTCCGCCGATAACAACGATGAACAACGCCATTTCAAGGATGAACATGACAAGACCACCGCCTTTGTTTTCCACCTGTTCCACGAACTCCTGAGCCACCGCTTCAGGGAAACGGGCGATGATACCAATCAAGATAATGAATGATATACCATTGCCAATACCTTTGTCAGTTATACGCTCACCCAACCACATCACGAACATACTGCCCGCGCACAAGATTATGGTTGAAGATAAATAGAACCAGAAGTCGCTAGGCACACCAGGCATCTGAACTGTCAAGTTCTTCAGATAAGCAGGACCCTGAACCAACAAAATTAAAACAGTCAAATAACGAGTGTACTGCGTGATTTTTCTGCGTCCGCTCTCACCCTCTTTCTGCATCTTCTGGAACGAAGGCACAGCAATAGAAAGCAATTGAATCACAATTGAAGCCGAGATATAAGGCATGATTCCCAACGCAAAGATAGACGCGTTAGAGAACGCCCCCCCAGAGAACATGTTCAAAAGAGACATCAGCCCGCCTTCCACCTGTTTGTCAAGTGCATCAAATTCCCCCGGATTAACACCCGGGAGAACTATGAATGAACCGAAACGATAAATCAAAACAAACAGAAGCGTTATAAGAATTCGATTTCTCAAATCCTCAATCTTGCAGATGTTTTTTATTGTTTCAATTACTTTTTTCATCTTTATTTCACTATTACAACGTTTCCACCTACAGCTTCAATAGCCTTTACCGCTGACTTAGAAAAAGCGTGAGCCGAGACAGTAAGCTTAGCCGACAAATTTCCATCGCCAAGAATCTTGATGCGATCCTTAGCCGAAACAAGACCAGCTTCGCTCAACACCTTCACGTCGATTTCAGAAACATTGGCAGTTTCCGCCAATTTCTGAAGGTCGCAAATATTAACAGCCTTGAACTCCACTCTGTTTATGTTCTTGAAGCCAAACTTAGGCAAACGGCGCTGCAAAGGCATCTGACCACCCTCGAAACCGATTTTGCGAGAATAACCAGAACGAGACTTAGCCCCTTTGTGACCTCTTGTAGAAGTGCCGCCCAAACCAGATCCCGGACCACGTCCGATTCTCTTTCTAGTTTTTACAGACCCAGCTGCAGGCTTTAAACTACTCAAATCCATATTTTAAACTCTTTAAATATCAAACTTAGATTTACTTTTCTACCTCAACCAAGTGTTTAACAACCTCAACCATTCCTAAGATAGAAGGATTGGCTTCGTGTTCAACAACAGAGTTAATCTTCTTCAAACCCAACGCCGCCAAAGTCAGCTTCTGATTTTTAGGGCATCCGATTTTGCTTCTTACTTGTTTAATCTTAATTTTAGCCATATTATCCTAAGAATTATTAACCTTTAAACACTTTCTCCATTGAAACGCCGCGGTTCTGAGCCACTGTGTAAGCGTCTCTCATCTCTGCCAACGCCGCAATTGTAGCCTTAACAAGGTTGTGAGGGTTAGAAGAGCCTTTAGACTTAGCCAAGACGTCAGTCACACCAACACTTTCCAACACCGCACGCATCGCACCACCGGCCTTAACACCAGTACCGTGAGAAGCAGGCTTCAGCAACACCTCAGCGCCGCCAAACTTAGCAGCCTGTTCGTGAGGGATAGTGCCCTTCAAGACAGGAACCTTCACCAAGTTCTTCTTTGCCGCTTCAACACCCTTAGCGATAGCGGCAGTCACTTCGCCAGCCTTACCCAAGCCGTATCCGACAACGCCGTTCTCATTACCTACAACAACTATAGCTGCGAAAGTAAATGTACGTCCACCTTTAGTAACCTTAGTTACACGGTTGATAGCAACCAATCTGTCCTTCAATTCAGAATCATTGACAGCTTTTACTTTATTGTTTTCTCCAGCCATAATCTATTAAAAATTAAGTCCACCATTACGAGCAGCATCAGCCAACTCTTTGATTCTACCATGATACAAATAGCCGTTACGGTCAAACACAACGTCTTTTATACCTGCTTCTGCAGCTTTCTTTGCAATAATTTCACCAACCTTTGCAGCCTGTTCCTTCTTAGCAACCTTTTCAGTTATCGCCAAAGAAGAAGCTGAGGCCAATGTCTTGCCAGCCAAATCATCAATAAGCTGAACATAGATCTGCTTGTTGCTTCTGAAAACTGTCATACGTGGTCTTTCTGCAGACCCAGAAATCTTTCCGCGTATGCTCTTTTTTATTTTGAGTCTTCTTTGAATTTTTTCAGTCATGATAATACCGATTTACGTAAATTACTTAGCACCTGCCGACTTACCAGCTTTTCTGCGAATCTGTTCTCCAACAAACTTGATACCCTTACCCTTGTACGGCTCTGGCTTACGGAAAGAACGGATCTTAGCGCAAACCTGTCCAAGCAACTGCTTGTCACAGCTTTCCAAAATAACCAAAGGGTTCTGGTTACGTTCGCTCTTAGTCTCTATCTTGATTTCCTTAGGCAACTGCAAGAAGATGTTATGAGTGAAGCCCAAAGCAAATTCAAGCACCTGACCCTGGTTAGAGACACGGTAACCTACACCTACAAGCTCAAGTTCCTTTTTGTAACCTTCAGTCACGCCAACAACCATATTGTTGATCAAAGCGCGGTAAAGACCATGCATAGAGCGGTGAGGTCCGTTGTCTGTAGGTCTTGACAACTTGATTTCACCATCTTTAATATCTACAGTGATGTCCGGATTCACAAATTGAGACAACTCTCCTTTTGGACCTTTAACTGTTACATTGTTATCCTTAACAGAAACTGTAACACCAGCCGGAACACTAATTGGCAAATTTCCTATTCTTGACATTTACAATTCCTCCTAATATTAATATACAAAACATAACACTTCTCCGCCCACTTTCAAGTCGCGAGCTTCCTTATCCGTCATAACACCCTTAGATGTAGATACTATCGCTATACCTAGACCGTTCAAAACCTTAGGCATATCTTTGTAACCTACGTACTTACGCAAACCTGGAGTAGAAACTCTCTTCAAGTTCTTGATTGCGTTCACTTTGTTAACCGGATCATACTTCAGAGCGATCTTGATAGAGCCCTGAGGACCGTCTTCAACAAACTTGTAGTTCAAGATATAGCCCTTGTCAAGCAATATCTTAGTAATTTCTTTCTTCAAATTTGAAGCAGGAACTTCCAATACTCTGTGCTTAGCACGAATAGCGTTCCTCAATCTTGTTAGATAATCTGCTATTGGATCTGTCATAATAAATTAAATTAATCAGGTCTGCCCTGACAATATTTAAAACTAAAGTGATTTCTTACCAGCTTGCCTTCTTTACGCCTGGAATCAAACCTGCAGAAGCCATTTCTCTGAACTGAATACGAGAAATACCGAAAAGGCGGATATAGCCCTTTGGTCTTCCAGTAAGCTTGCAACGGTTGTGCAAGCGTACTGGAGAGGCATTCTTAGGAAGAGCCTGCAAAGCTTCGTAGTTTCCTTCCGCTTTAAGCTTAGCTCTCTTTTCTGCATATTTGGCGCAAAGTTTTGCTCGTTTAACTTCACGAGCTTTCATTGATTCTTTTGCCATCTTTTACTTATCTTTTAATGTTTTTAAAAGGTAATCCAAATTCTTTCAACAAAGCGTAACCCTCTTCGTCTGTCTTAGCCGACGTTACGAAAGTGATGTTCATACCCATCAACTTCGAGATTGCGTCGATGTTGATTTCCGGGAATATGATCTGCTCCTGAATACCCAAAGTATAGTTACCCATACCGTCGAACTTAGATTCGATACCCTTGAAGTCACGGATACGAGGCAACGCCACCTTCACCAATCTTTCCAAGAATTCGTACATTCTCTCTCTGCGCAAAGTCACGCGAACACCGATAGGCATTTTCTTACGCAACTTGAAGTTAGAGATGTCCTTTCTAGACAATGTCGCAACAGCCTTCTGACCAGTGATTGCAGTCAACTCGTTGATAGCAACCTCGATGATCTTCTTGTCTGCAACAGCCTGTCCCAACCCCTGGTTGATAACGATCTTTTCAAGGACAGGAACTTCCATAATTGACTTATAGCCAAATTCCTTAAAAAGGACAGGAACAATACGCTCAGCGTATTCCTTTTTCAATTGTGCTGTATTCATTATTTAATTTCCTCCCCTGATTTTTTAGCGTAACGCACCAACTTGTTATCTGCATTCAATCTGCGGCCTATACGAGTAGGCTTGCCAGACTTAGGGTCAAGCGGATTCAGATTCGAGATATGGATAGGTGCTTCCTTCTTGATAATTCCTCCCTGAGGATTCTTTGCATTAGGCTTAGTGTTTCTGTTCACCATGTTCAAGCCCTCAACAATAGCACGGTTTTCCTTCACAAGAACTTTAGTGACAACGCCTGTCTTGCCTTTGTCTTTTCCTGTGTTCACATAAACCGTATCACCCTTTTTAATATGCAATTTACTCATTACTTCAAAATCTTTTAATATTAAAGTACCTCTGGCGCAAGCGAAACAATCTTCATGTTAGTAGCACGAAGCTCTCTCGCTACCGGTCCGAATATACGGCTCGCTCTCATTTCGCCAGCTCCGTTCAACAACACGCATGCGTTGTCATCGAAACGGATATAAGACCCGTCCGGACGTCTAATTTCCTTCTTAGTACGAACTACAACGGCCTTTGAAACTGCGCCTTTTTTCATATCACTTGAAGGGATAACGCTCTTTACCGTCACTACGATAACATCCCCAACAGTAGCATAACGCTTGCCGGTACCGCCCAAAACGCGGATACACAACGCTTCCTTACCGCCACTATTATCAGCAATATTCAATCTTGATTCTTGTTGTATCATAATTACTTAACTTTTTCGATTATTTCAACTAATCGCCATCTTTTTGTCTTGCTCAAAGGACGAGTTTCCATGATTCTCACTGTGTCGCCAATGCTGCATTCATTCTTCTCGTCATGAGCGTGATATTTCTTCGTTTTGTTAACGAACTTCTGATAAATAGGGTGTTTTTCTTTCCATTTAACAGCAACAGTGATGGTTTTATCCATCTTGTTGCTGAAAACAACCCCTTGTCTTTCTTTTCTTAAATTTCTCATTTTAAATCAAGCTCAATTGGTTATTGTACGTTAAGTTCTCTCAGACGCATTTCTGTTTTGATACGAGCGATATCTTTACGCAACGCTTTGATCTGAGAAGGATTTTCCAATGGAGAAATTGCATGATCTAATTTCATACGAGTCAATTTTGCCTTTTCGGCAAGCAACTTTTCTTGGAGTTCCTCGTTATTCAATCCTTTTAATTCTGTTATCTTCATAGGTCTTATACATTTTGAGTTTGAGCGTCATAATCACGACGAACTATAAACTTAGTCGTAACCGGAAGTTTCTGAGCTGCCAAACGCAATGCTTCCTTAGCGATTTCGTAAGATACGCCCTCAACTTCGATAACAACTCTACCTGGAGTAACAGGAGCAACGAATCCTTCTGGAGAACCCTTACCTTTACCCATACGCACTTCAGCAGGCTTCTTGGTAATTGGCTTGTCAGGGAATATTCTGATCCAGATCTGACCTTGTCTCTGCATGTAACGCGTAACAGCGATACGAGCAGCCTCAATCTGACGACCTGTAATCCACTTTGATTCAAGAACTTTGATACCAAAAGAACCGAACGCAAGCTGATTGCCTCTGTGGGCGATGCCTTTCATGCGTCCTTTCTGCTGTCTTCTGAACTTTGTCTTTTTTGGCTGTAACATCTCTTTAAATTAAATTACAGTTTATTTTCTTTTCTTGTTGAAACCACCTCTCTTAGAGCCTGATGCGCTGTTTCCTCCGCGTCCAGTTTCCTTTACCGCAAATGAAGGAGCCAAGTCTTTCTTACCGTAGATTTCGCCACGGCAGATCCAAACTTTAACGCCGATCAAGCCTACCTTTGTCAAGGCCTCTGCCTGAGCGTAGTCAATGTCAGCTCTGAATGTGTGCAAAGGAGTTCTACCTTCCTTGTACATTTCAGAACGAGCCATTTCCGCACCGTTCAAACGTCCAGACACCTGAATCTTGATACCTTCGGCACCCATCTTCATTGTAGAAGAGATCGCCATCTTAGTGGCGCGGCGGTAAGCTATCTTGCCTTCAATCTGGCGAGCTACATTGTTAGCCACGATAACTGCGTCCAATTCAGGTCTTCTAACTTCGTAGATATTGATCTGAACCTCTCTTTCAGCCTTGTCAGACTTCTTAGTGATCTTCTTTAACTCTTCCTTAAGCTTGTCAACTTCCTGACCGCCCTTGCCTATAATCAAGCCCGGACGAGCAGTGCATACAGTGATAGTGACAAGTTTCAATGTACGTTCGATAACAATTCTTGAAACGCTTGCTTTAGCAAGACGGGCATTAAGATACTTTCTAATCTTAGCATCTTCCAAGATAGTATCGCCGTAATTTTTTCCGCCGTACCAATTAGAATCCCAACCTCTGATGATACCCAAACGGTTGCTTACTGGATTTACTTTCTGTCCCATCTAACTATTAATTGTTTTCGTTGTTAATACTATCAACATACAAAGTCACGTGGTTAGAGCGTTTACGTATTCTGTAACCTCTACCCTGAGGCGCTGTACGCAATCTTTTCAACATGCTTGAAGAGTCCACATAAACCGCGCTCACATACAACATTCCGTTGTCTGCCGTCTTATCGTTCTTCTTTTCCCAGTTCGCAATGGCAGAACGTAGCAATTTCTCCATACGGATTGAAGCTTCCTTAGAAGAGAACTTCAACACACTGAGTGCTCTGTAGGCTTCCATCCCGCGAATCATATCCGCCACCAGGCGCATCTTGCGAGGAGAAGTAGGCACGTTGTTCAACTTAGCGAAATAAAGCGACTTCAAAGCCTCTTTTCTTACCTCTGCTGAGTTATGCTTTCTTTTACCCATTTTATTTATAACCTTTTTAAATTCTTCTTATGCACGGATTATTTCTTCTTGTTTCCTCCGTGACCTCTAAAGTTACGAGTTAAAGAGAACTCGCCCAACTTGTGGCCTACCATATTCTCTGTAACGTAAACGGGAATAAACTTATTTCCGTTATGAACTGCAATTGTATGACCAACAAAGTCTGGTGATATCATTGAAGCTCTAGCCCATGTCTTGATCACGGATTTCTTTCCGCTTTCGTTCATCGCAAGAATTTTCTTCTCAAGCTTCACGTTGATATATGGACCTTTTTTTAATGATCGACTCATAATCTACCTTTTAATCAAATTACTTTTTCCTTCTTTCAATAATGTACTTGTTAGAAGCATTCTTAGGTGCTCTTGTCTTGTATCCCTTAGCCAACAAGCCCTTGCGTGATCTTGGGTGACCTCCAGACTGACGTCCTTCACCACCACCCATTGGGTGATCAACAGGGTTCATAACTACGGCACGAGTACGAGGGCGACGTCCTAACCAACGAGAACGACCTGCCTTACCTGAACGTTCCAAAGCGTGATCCGAATTTCCTACAGTACCGACAGTTGCCTTGCAAGTACAAAGGATCATTCGAGTTTCGCCTGAAGGCAATTTGATGATAGCATACTTACCTTCCTTTGAAGTAAGCTGAGCGAATGTACCAGCCGAACGAACCAAAGCAGCTCCCTGACCTGGACGCAATTCAAGGTTATGAATCACTGTACCTAGAGGAATGTTCTGCAAAGGCAAAGCATTACCTACTTCAGGATCTGCCTCAGCACCAGACATCAACTTCTGTCCTACCTGCAATCCATTAGGAGCGAGGATGTAGCGCTTTTCTCCGTCTGCATAGAACAACAGCGCGATACGAGCCGAACGATTTGGGTCGTATTCGATTGTCTTTACAGTTGCCGGAATTCCGTCTTTGTCTCTTTTAAAGTCAATTACTCTATACTTTCTCTTGTGTCCTCCACCGATGTAACGCATTGTCATCTTACCGACGTTGTTACGTCCACCTGTCTTAGAAAAACCTTTTACAAGAGATTTTTCTGGTGTGCTTGCAGTAATTGTATCAAACGCACCAATAACTTTGTGTCTCTGCCCCGGTGTTGTGGGTTTGAATTTACGAACAGCCATTTTTAATTATTTGAATAAAAATCTATTACTTCACCTTCCTTAACAGTAACAATAGCCTTTTTATAAGACGCTGTTGTGCCCTTTATGACACCTGTCTTTGTGTAACGGCTCTTGTTCTTGCCCTTAACCTGCATTGTGTTCACAGATACAACCGTTACGTTGTACATGTCTTCTATAGCCTTCTTAATTTCGATCTTGTTGGCATTCTTAGATACACGGAAACCGTAGCGAGAGAGTTTCTCTAGCCCCGTCATCTTTTCTGTAACTATCGGTTTAATTATGATACTCATCTTTTCGACCTCCTTACGCATTTAAGTTTTTTTCTATATTTGCCAACGCACTCTCTGTAAGAACAACGCACTTCGCATCCAAAATGCTATAAGTGTTGATGTCCGAAGCCACCATCACCTTAGTCTTCTTCAAATTACGTGCCGACAAATATACGTTTTTATTTGCTTCTGACAAAACAATTAGCGTTTTCTTATCAGAAATTTTCAAATTATTTGCCAATGCAACGCATTCTTTAGTCTTTGGAGCTTCAAAAGTGAAGTCTTCTACCACTACAAGACCATTTTCCTTCGCCTTGTAAGACAACGCAGACTTACGAGCCAACGTCTTTGTTTTTTTGTTCAATTTGAAACTATAGTCACGTGGAACAGGACCGAATACACGACCTCCACCTACCAAAACCGGCGAATTGATGTCACCGCGACGAGCGCCGCCGCCACCTTTCTGACGACCCAACTTCTTTGTACTGCCCGAGACTTCGCTTCTCTCTTTTGACTTGTGAGTACCCTGACGCTGGTTTGCCAAATACTGCTTAACGTCCAAATAGATAACGTGGTCGTTTGGTTCAATACCAAACACAGCATCGCTCAAAGTTACTTTCTTTCCGGTATCTTCTCCCTTAATGTTATATACGCTGAGTTCCATTACTTATTAACTATTACGATTGAACCTTTTGCTCCTGGCAACGAACCTTTGATAACCAACAGGTTGTTTTCAGGAATAACTTTTAACACTTGAAGGTTTTGCACTGTAACACGGTCGCCGCCCTTCTGTCCGGCCATTCTCATACCCTTGAACACCTTTGCAGGGTAAGAACATGCACCGATAGAACCTGGGTGTCTCAAACGGTTGTGCTGACCGTGAGTAGTCTGCTGAACTCCACCAAATCCGTGTCTCTTTACAACACCTTGGAATCCCTTACCTTTTGAAGTACCTACAACGTCAACGAAAGAACCTTCGTCAAACATCTCAACAGTGATAACATCACCCAATTTGTACTCTGTTTCAAAACCTTTGAACTCGGCCAAGTGTCTCTTTGGTGATACACCTGCTTTCTTGAAGTGACCCATTTCTGCAGCAGTTGTGTTCTTTTCCTTCTTGTCTTCGAACCCAATCTGAACTGCGTCATAGCCATCTACATCAACAGTCTTAATCTGTGTAACCACACAAGGACCTACTTCGACAACAGTGCATGGCACATTTTTACCATCGGCACTGAAAACGGATGTCATTCCGATTTTTTTTCCTAATAATCCTGGCATTTCACTAAATATTTAAATAAACTAAATCAAACAACTTTGATTTCAACTTCTACTCCACTTGGCAACTCCAACTTCATGAGCGCATCAACAGTCTTTGATGTAGAGCTGTAGATGTCGATCAATCTCTTGAAAGAAGACAACTGGAACTGTTCTCTTGACTTCTTGTTAACGAACGTAGAACGGTTAACAGTAAAGATACGTTTGTGAGTTGGCAACGGAATTGGACCGCTAACAACAGCACCTGTTGACTTTACAGTCTTAACAATCTTCTCAGCAGACTTGTCTGCCAAGTTGTGGTCGTAAGACTTCAATTTAATTCTAATTTTTTGACTCATTTTGAATCTATTCTATTTTATAGTTTTAATATCAAGTTTTTAAAGAGGGGCCGATGCCCTGAGGCATCAGCTCCCCGCTAATATTTCTGATTACAGCAAATCCACACGACCTTTAGCTTCTTCCAACACTCCCTTAGCGATAGAAGTAGAAACTTCTGCCAAGTGAGAGTATTCCATTGATGAAGTAGCACGTCCTGATGTGATTGTACGCAAAGACGTTACGTAACCGAACATTTCTGCCAACGGCACCTTAGCCTTAACGATACGAGCTCCGGAACGTGATGTTTCCATACCTTCCACCTGACCGCGGCGCTTGTTCAAGTCACCGATAACGTCACCCATGTTTTCTTCTGGAGTAACAACTTCAAGCTTCATGATAGGCTCCATCAAAACTGGCTTAGCCTTAGCGCAAGCTTCCTTGAACGCAAGGTTTGCACAGATTTCGAATGACAACTGGTCAGAGTCAACTGGGTGGAACGAACCGTCCACAACAACAACCTTAAGCTGTCCTACAGGGAATCCTGCCAAAACACCGTTCTTCATAGCAGCGGCGAAACCTTTCTGGATTGAAGGGATAAATTCCTTAGGAATGTTACCACCCTTAACTTCGTCGATGAACTGCAAAGAACCTTCGAAACCTTCGTCAACAGGACCTACCTTAACATAGATGTCTGCGTACTTACCACGACCACCAGACTGCTTCTTGTAAACTTCGCGGTGTTCAACTGTTCTTGTGATAGCTTCCTTGTAAGAAACCTGAGGACGACCCTGGTTACATTCAACCTTGAACTCACGTTTCAAACGGTCGATGATGATTTCCAAGTGAAGCTCACCCATACCAGAGATCACAGTCTGACCAGACTGTTCGTCTGTCTTAACTGTAAATGTAGGGTCTTCTTCAGCCAACTTAGCCAAACCGTTGCCCAGCTTGTCAATATCCTTCTGAGTCTTAGGCTCGATAGCGATACCGATAACCGGATCTGGGAAGTCGATAGACTCAAGCACCATTGGTGCATCTTCAGAACACAATGTGTCACCTGTACGGATATCCTTGAAACCTACACCCGCGCCGATGTCACCTGCAGACACCTTTTCTACCGGATTCTGCTTGTTTGAGTGCATCTGGAACAAACGAGAGATACGTTCCTTCTTGTCTGTACGAGTGTTGTATATATAAGAACCTGCGTCCAATTTACCAGAGTAAACACGGAAGAAGCACAAACGTCCCACATAAGGGTCAGTAGCGATCTTAAACGCCAAAGCGCAAAGAGGCTCGTCTTCGTCCGGATGTCTAACAACCTGCTTTTCAGCATCCTGAGGGTCAGTACCAACGATTTCAGGAGTGTCAAGCGGGCTTGGCAAATAAGAGCAAACAGCGTCCAACATAGTCTGAACACCTTTGTTCTTGAATGAAGAACCGCAAATCATAGGGAAGATTGTCATAGACAAAGTACCCTTGCGGATAGCTGTGCGGATTTCGTCTTCAGTGATAGTTGAAGGATCGTCGAAGAACTTTTCCATCAAAGCGTCGTCGCACTCTGCAACCGCTTCCAACATCTTGCCTCTCCACTCTTCAGCCTCAGCCAAAAGGTCAGCAGGGATTTCAGTCTCTTCGTACTGAGCGCCCATAGTTTCGTCGTTCCAGATGATAGCCTTCATCTTAACAAGGTCAACAACGCCCTTGAAAGTTTCTTCAGCACCTACCGGAATCTGAATAGGACATGGGTTAGCTCCCAAAACTGTCTTAACCTGTTCAACAACTTCGAAGAAGTTTGCACCAGAACGGTCCATCTTGTTCACGTAGCAGATACGAGGAACGTTGTACTTGTCAGCCTGACGCCATACAGTTTCAGACTGAGGCTCAACACCACCCACCGCACAGAACGCAGCCACAGCGCCGTCGAGGATACGCAAAGAACGCTCAACTTCCACAGTGAAGTCAACGTGTCCCGGAGTGTCAATCAAGTTAATCTTATATTGTTTGCCAGCGTAGTTCCAACGAGTTGTTGTAGCAGCCGACGTAATAGTGATACCACGTTCCTGCTCCTGTTCCATCCAGTCCCTAGTAGCCCCACCATCGTGAACTTCACCGATTTTGTGAGTCAAACCTGTGTAGAACAAGATACGTTCAGAAGTCGTAGTCTTCCCGGCATCGATGTGAGCCATGATACCGATGTTTCTTGTATATTGTAAATCCGCTTTAGCCATTTTCTATAAAAAATAAAAGGTTGAAAAATTAGAATCTGAAGTGAGCAAAAGCACGGTTTGCTTCCGCCATCTTGTGCATATCTTCTTTCTTCTTGAATGCACCACCCTGATTGTTATACGCATCTGCAATCTCTGCAGCTAATTTATCAGCCATAGTCTTTCCGCCTCTTTTACGAGAGAAAAGGATAAGATTCTTCATAGAGATAGACTCTTTTCTTTCCGGACGGATTTCTGTTGGCACCTGGAATGTCGCACCACCAACACGGCGAGACTTAACCTCTACCTGAGGAGTGATGTTTTCCAAAGCCTTCTTCCAAATTTCAAGAGGAGTCTTGTCTTCGTTAGGAAGCTTTGACTTAACGTTTTCAAGTGCAGTGTAGAATATAGTGTAAGCTATACTCTTCTTTCCGTCATACATCAAATGGTTAACAAACTTAGTAACCATCACTTCGTTAAAAATTGGGTCTGGAATAATAACCCTCTTTTTTGGTTTTGCTTTTCTCATTTTTCTTAAATTTCCGTTTTTGTTTTGGTTGCTCCGTCGCTTCAATGACTACGCCAAGCCATTTACTCAACCTTCATCTGCTACCAGTAAAACTCAAACTGTTTTGAATTTGATTAATTAGAACGAAGAAATTAATTTGTCAATTATTTCTTACCTTTTGCTGGAGCTGCCTGTCCTGGTTTTGGTCTCTTAGCACCATACTTAGAACGACGCTGTGTACGTCCGTTTACACCTGCTGTATCAAGTGTTCCGCGAACTACGTGATAACGCACACCCGGAAGGTCCTTAACACGACCACCACGAACCAAAACGATTGAGTGTTCCTGCAAGTTGTGTCCTTCACCCGGAATGTAAGCATTCACTTCCTTCTGATTAGTCAAACGCACACGAGCTACCTTACGCATTGCAGAGTTAGGCTTCTTTGGAGTTGTTGTATAAACCCTCACACAAACACCTCTTCTCTGTGGACATGAGTCCAACGCTGGAGATTTGCTCTTGTCAGTCTGGCTAGCCCTTCCTTTTCTAACTAATTGCTGAATTGTAGGCATTTCTTAATAATTTTTTTTATTTTTTAATTAATTTACTGATACTCTAAATCTATTCCTATCATTAGAGACCGCAAAATTAGACATAAATTTTCAATTAATCAACAATTTACACTTTTTTTTGACGTTTTTCTTCATCAAACCTCTTTTTCAGAATTTCAAAGACCGCTTGCTCTTGCCTTTTTACTTCCTATTAGTATATTTGCAGAGCCGAATGCTGTTTCCGGGTTCGCTAAGCCGCGCTCCCGGCAGTCTGTTCTCTTCATCTTTAAATTGTTTAAACATGAAAAAAGTATTATACACTCTTTTATTATATATAGCAGTCTGCTCGTCAAACGTCGTGGCCGGCTCCAAGATGGACCGGTACATGTTTGTAGCCGACAGCCTTTTTGCCAATAATGAGTTCGAAGATGCCTTCCGTGTTTACGGGCTTGCCATGAAAGAGGACATCAACAACCCTGACGTGTTCCTGCACGCCGCAAAGTGCGCCTTCATCCTCGGGCACTCTCCCATCGCCGAAAGCTACTACTCTCTGTGCCTGCAGAAAGGCGGAAAAGCGACCGACGTAATAAGCGGCGTATCCTCCTCATTCTGCAAAGATGCCGGAAAGGAATGCCTGCTAAGCACGCTGGACGTCATCGCGCGGAAACACCCAAAAAAGGAGCCGGACATGCTCCTGATACTCGCGCGGCACTTCTTCTGCGAAAAGGACTACAAGTCTGCCATGCACTTCGCGAAAAGATGCGTCCCGTCCGACGAGTCTTGCAAGATTCTCGCAATCGCTCTGTTCCAAACCGGAGACATCGATAACGCCGCGCCTCTGTTCGAGAGCATAAACAAGAACGGAGCCGATTTTGACGCAGCCATTTTTGAAGGCAACCTGCATCTTGTCAACGCAAGAAACATCATAAACGACTGCAAAGACACCATCCCGAAAGAGGCCGCCCGCAACGAGCTTATGCTCGCCAAGTTCAATCTGACAAAGGCGTACATTCTGCGAAACAGCGACTATATCAAAGTCCAGCTCAGGGAAATCGACAAGCTGACGAACCTCATCAGCGAGCCTAAATAACAGACTACTCCGCAAAAGCCGCGCACTCGCCCGTCATAACAACCGGGGTGTACTGCCCGCCGGAGCACGCTCCCCATAATTTGCCCAAAGCATAGACCCTCTGGCCTACAAAGCGGTCTCCGTTGCCGACGAACAGCTGCAGCTTCTTTCCGCTCTCCTGCGACACATTCGGGTCTTCTTTGCTCTGCTCCTCCTCATTGCGAGACGACACGTAAAACGACCTGTCCAGATTAAGCACCAGAACCTCCGTGCCGTCCACCACACTGCGTTCGAGCCGTCCGCTGAAAAGAACTGTATCCTCGTAGAAACAGCTGTCCGGATTCAAGTCGAAACGTTCCAGAAACTCCGGACGCTTCACCGCATCGGGGCAGTCCGTAATCACAACCGTGTCATGGATATATACCGTATCCACCACCCTCTGCACCGCGCCCGGCTTTATCGGGACTTCGTTGCAAGAGACGCACAGCACCGCAACCGCAACCGCCAATATGTAATCAAACCACCTCATAATCAAAAAACTTTATTTAGGTGGGTTCTATAAATTCATTTCGCGCAGATTGCCGTGCGAAAAGAAGTGAGCAGTGCGGGCACTGTGACCGACTGACAAACAGCAAGCTGCCGAAAGAAATCAAAAAGTGCCGAAATGCTCGCCCCCCTTGATTTATACCTTCTTAATTACAAACGGTGAATTTATCGAACTCACTTTTACAAATATAAGGAAGCAAAACCAAAAAATCAACACCTTTTTATATGTTATTGAACTATGTTTAAGAGAGGAAAATATGCCGCGCGCCTCCTTGTTGCCATTCCAATATTGTCCTAAATAATTTTACAGCAAAGCTAACCTCTACGGGCATATGACTAAGTGAATGTGGGCAAAATAAGTAACGGTGGGCTTAAATTCATCAATCCTCTGCCCAGAAGGCAGTACCAATTTTATCTTTTACAAAACATTTAGGACAATATTGTTGCCACCCATAAAATCAGGTCTCCTCCAAGGTTATGTATAAAAAACACGACAAAAACCCGACATTTTTCAATTTTATGTTGCACTAACGCCAAAGCTTCTTATTTTTGTGGCGAAATAAGCGGAAGCTTAAAAAGATGATATAAAGATGGCGTTTCTCACGTTGTGTTTTGACTACTTGAAGTCGTCGAAAAATTTCAAACCACTTGTCAAAAACATAACAAAGGGGAGACGCCATATTTTTATGCAGAATGCAACGTAGCCAAATTGAGCGGAAGCGATAAGACCCAAATCCACATCGCCAGTCCTGCCCGATGAGAGGCAAGTTTAGCACACCTGCCTAAAAGGCAGCACCAAGATGCGTTATGGCTAAACCCAGTTGTTAACTCTTGAGGTTGAAAAGATATCTAAAAAAACAGAAATCTTTTTATTGTTTTCTCTTGGATATTATGCAGAAAACATATACCTTAGCATATGTATTTGTTCAACTCCCGCAAGGGAGACGGACAAAACAGACATAAAGATGGCGTATCTTACGCTTTGGTTTTGACTACTTGAAGTCGTCGAAAAATTTCAAACACTTGTCAGAAACAAAGCAACAGAGGCGTCACGCTTGGTATGGTAATTGCATTAACTACATTGCAAACAAGGTTTCTTGATTGCGGTGCTGGGTTGGTCTGTGTTCATATTTGCGTGAAGTTCAATGTTGTTCGGTTTGACAAGTGGGGCTATTTCGACGACGCCCAAGTAGTAAACCGAGCAGTTGACTTCACGCTTTTTTTGTGAATCAATAAGGGTGAAAATCTTCTATACTAAAAAATTTAAGATTGATATTAATTTAACATATAAAACGTAACTACATGAATAACGTAAGAAAGACTGAAAAAAACGGAGATAGCAAACTTAATCCCAATTGGGTTATGCGTTTTTTCTGGTGGTGTGCTGGTGTTGATAAAGAGTTATTAATACTTTGTCGTCCGGAATGGAGCAAATACTTCAGTATGGGGACTGCCATTTTTTTTACAGGTGCTTTTGCTGCTATTTCCGGAGGATATGCTTTATCTATGTTGTTTGAAAATCCGGTATTGTATGTTTTATTTGGATTATTTTGGGGACTGTTTATTTTTTTTCTGGATAGAACGATTGTGACTACAATAAAGTTTAGTAAAAATGAAAGTATCTTGAGTAAAATATGGCGCACTTCGCCCCGTCTTATTTTAGCTTTGTTTATAGGTGTGGTTATTTCGACACCATTGGAGTTGAAAATTTTTGAATCAAACATCAGAGATGGTTTAAGGGAATCTATAATAACCAACCTAAAAAACGAAATGGCAAGTATTGACGAAGATTTGAAAAAGATAAAAGAGAATCAAGCTTCTAACAATGTGATTTCAAATGGGTTTTCAGATCAAATTAAGGATAGAGAGAAAAGTATAGATGAATTAAAAAAAGAGATAGAATTAGCATATCAGAAATATTTGGATGAGTTTAATGGAACTAAGGGAACTGGGAAAAAAGGTATTGGTCCGGAGTCTCGTCGATTGCTGCGAGAATACGAAATGTTGAAACGAAAAAACGAGCTATTGATAAATAATTTATATGCGGAAATAACAGATTTAAATAAAGACGAGAAAGCGCATAGGACCGAACAATTAGAACAAATAGTGAATAAGAGTAAAGATCTATTAGCTCAAGAGAACGAAAAGACTGCTCAAAGAGATTCTTTAGCAAATGAAATATACAATGTGGAAAATGGTAAACAAGACTCGAAATTAGAACTCACAAAGAAAATTACAACTTTATGGGAAATTTCAAGTTTAGAAAAGACTGATGAGAATGGTAATGTCTTATCTGGAAATAATATACTTTTCTGGGTACACTTATTTGTAATGATATTTTTCATTATGATTGAGATGTGCCCTGCATTAGTGAAAATAATGATCAAATATGGCATGTATGATGAATTAGTTGATGCAGAAGTACAAAAAATAAGTGATTTTGCAGAAAAAATAAAACAAATAAGTAAAGAAGATCTGAAAACAGATTTGGAAATAAACACCAAGAGAAACGACAACAGAAAGTCTGTAGAAATACCGGCAAATAGACAAACTTTGGAGAATTTTTTCAAAGTGCAGAGAGAGTTACTTGCGAGTGCAGTAAAGAAATGGAGTGACGAGGAGTATCGCAATATAGTCAATAATCCTCATGCTTATCTAACTGATAATATGAAAGAGACAAAGGATTTAGCAACGAAAAAAAAAGACAACGAACAGGAGTCTGGAGAGGGGTGGTTCATGAGGAATTTTGATTAATATAGTAGTAGAATGGAAAAAAATAATGATAAAGAATTTAAGTTCGTCTTTGAATTTACAAAAAATTCTGAACGATATTATTTCAAAGAAGGTTTTGATTTTTATGGATATGAAAAACCTAAACGGCCTCTAAAAATAGAAGACTTTTGTTTCATAAAGGTATGCAGCGTAACATATAACGAAAAGTTTCCTAGAAAGGAGGCATTAGAAAATGTTATTGGTGCAATGCGTTTGTATGGCGTAAATTTTAATTATATAATTAAAGGTGACAAGGAGAAGGTTTCGTTTTATTATGGAATAAGTCGTAATTTATTCAGGACAGATTCTTGGGTGGAGGACCTCAATATTAAAAATATATGTGATAATGTTCTTAAAAGAGCGTTAGAGGGTAATTTTCGTGGAGGAGAAATGAAGTTGTTAACGGAAGTAGAGAATAGGGACCTATTCAATTCGTTAAGAAGTTTCAAAAATGTTGCAACAATGGAAGGTGTTCCTGGTCTTAATGAGGATGACTCCCAACAATTTCAAAGAGTTGACCGTTTGGCTGATGTTATGTTAGGTGATGAATTTATGTTTTTAGTAAGTTCGATGTTCATTGCTCCTGATAAAATTAATGACATAGAGGCTAGTGTGTTTGGATTCTACAATAAAATGTCTCCTCATTCAAAAATTAGTGAACAAGAGGGGTGGTCAGAATCTAAATCAGATCAAGAATCAAACACTTTGTCTCGTAACGGAGAGACACGGCAGGTATCACATTCTAAAGGTGGAAGTAGGAATGATGGTGAAGAGAATTGGAATAGGACTGAGACTTTTTCAGAGCCATCTAAATCAACTTCTGAATCAACATCTAAATCAACTCAATCATCTACAAACTCTTCTAAATCTAAAGAGTTTGTTAGAAAAAATATGATTGAGTGGTTGAAATACATTGATGATGTGTTGATTAAACGAATAGATTATGGGCGAGGCAATGGTCTATTTAATGTGTCAGTTACATTATTTGCAGATAATGACATTGTACTGGATAAACTTGGAAATGTTGCAATATCTCTATTTTCAGGTGTATCAGGAAATAAGGTGCCATTACGAACCACAAAATTAAAAAATAATGAAGATAGACTTTTATCGTTGAAAGGTCTTCAAATTCCTATAGGCTATTTTAGTTTAAGAAAAAATGGGGAAAAGACTTTTTTAAATGGAAAAGGAATCAGTAGAGAAGAACGTTTTGCCAGAAGTATGTTTTCTCAATATGCCACAGAACACTTTGCTTTTGTCTCTAATTGGTATTCCGCAAGAGAGCTTGCTATAATTGCAGGGTTGCCTTGTAAAGAGGTTGTAGGGTTGTCTTTGAATAAAGAGGTGGAATATGGTTTGAAAGTGAAAGAAATAGAAAAAGGTAAGGGCATAGCATTAGGATATTTAGTTCAAAGTCAGGTAGTGCATAAAAACATTTCTGTAACTATTGGTAAGGAGGACATGAATAAGCACGTTTTTGTTTGCGGAGTGACGGGTAGCGGAAAAACCACGACTTGCATGAGATTATTGCTGGAAAGCGGTTATCCATTTTTAGTAATTGAGCCGGCAAAGACAGAATATCGTGTTTTAGCAAACAATCATGATTGCTTGGTGTTTACATTAGGTGACAATGTAGCTCCTTTTAGATTGAACCCTCTTGAGTTTTTAGAAGGAGAATCAATCTCTGCACATGTTGATATGGTAAAGGCATGTATTGAGGCTGCGTTTGACATGGAGGCTGCAATTCCTCAAATTATAGAGTCTTCTTTATATCGATGTTATGAAAAAAAAGGTTGGAATGTTGAAACGAATAAAAATAGTAAATACGAAAATCCTTATGCAGATGATGTTAATGCGTTTCCTACATTATCAGATTTGATCGAAGTAACAAAAGAGATTGTTGAAGAACAAGGTTTTGACGAAAGACTTAAAAATGACTATTTAGGATCGGTTCGTGCCCGATTGAAAGGTTTGGTTGTTGGTGCAAAAGGTAGTATGTTAAATACACCTCGCTCAATAGATTTTTTCAAGTTATTAGATAGAAATGTTGTAATAGAACTTGAAAATATAAAAAGTGGTTCCGAAAAGTCTTTAATAATGGGATTCATATTGGCAAATCTAAATGAAGCTCAAAAAATTGTATTTAAAAAGAACGGAAATAAAAAGAAGAATCATATTACATTGGTAGAAGAGGCTCATAGACTGCTTTCAAAGTATTCTCCAGGAGATTCGTTAAACAAGAAAAATGGTGTTGAAACATTTTCGGATATGTTAGCAGAAGTTCGTAAGTATGGAGAGTGTTTGATTATTGCGGATCAGATTCCGGAAAAGATGACACCAGAGGTCTTAAAGAATACCAATACTAAAATTGTGCATAAAATCTTTGCT
Source organism: Paludibacteraceae bacterium (assembly GCA_017632345.1). GTDB lineage: Bacteria > Bacteroidota > Bacteroidia > Bacteroidales > Paludibacteraceae > RGIG9379. Next base: position 1,622 of record JAGBRL010000039.1, on the reverse strand, counting down.
CAAGATGACAAAGAGTCTATCGGTAATACAATGGACCTATCAGATGAACAAAAATCATATTTGTCAAATCTTCAAACAGGTAGGGCTGTAGTTTTTAGTCAAGATTGGGACAAAAGTATTCTTGTGCAAATAGAAAAACTCATTGATACAACAAACGAAAAAATAGAAGATGAAAAACTGAGAAATAAGGCGTTGGAGTATTACTTGGAATGCTACGATAGGGTAAGATTGACGAAATACAAACTAAAAGAAATGCCAGATGTTGAAAAATACAATCATATGGTTGATAATGAGGATGTAATAGATGCATTTTGTAATTTGTATAGAAAAGTTCAAAATGGCGATTTTACCATTCTAAACGATTTAAAAAGAATAATAAAAAGGTTGGGACTATTTTTAAGCATAAATGACATGTCTATAATAATAAATGACAAGCTTTATTCTATGTCTAAACCTGAGTCAAACATTGCAAACTTGATAATTGCAATAGAAAGAGGAAGAGATGAAAAGGAGTTGTTAGCTGATTTCTCTGATTTGATATTTAATGATGGTTATTTAGGTGAACTTTTAAAAAAGGCAAAAAACATGGGCGCACTTGCAACTAATAAAGATATAAAAGAATACATTTTTAAGCTTAGAGAAATTGAAGTTGAACAGTTGGCCGAGTCCTTAAATAAACATGTTGATGGAGGGAACTCCCAAACTAAAGAAGTCTTAAAGAAATATACAGAAGGAGTGTTGAATAGAGAGAATTCGGAAAAACTATACGAATATTTAAAAGATTGCAAGAGCAAAAATTTAATTTAATAATTTAATAATAAAGTAAAGTTATGGGATTAATATCAGGCTTATTTAACGCTATCGCTGGCTTTGCAGCCAAAATTGTCAATGTTGCAGGTCCTATTGTTGGTAACATCTGTCAAGGAATAGCTAAGTTGCTTCCTAATATTGCGGAAAAAGCAATGGAAATATTAAAGGGAATTGGCAAAGTTTTGGAAGGGGTGGGACAAATATTAGGAGTTCCGTCAGGCGATGATTTAGAAGAAATTGGGGCAAAATTAACTCAAGAGGGTACTCGACCAATTAGAGAGGGAGAGTCCCATAAAGCCTATATGGAGTATTTGAGAAGTGTAGAGTTGGACAAAGAGCGATTTGAAAAAATGTCAAAGGAGGAAAAGTTGAATTGTTTATCTGCAGGAGTCTCTTTGAAATCAGCTGAAGTTGGAGAAACTTTGGGAGATGCTAAGTTATTGACACCTGAATTTTTAATGGGAATTTACAAAATAGGGATGACGGAAACTCAACTAAAAAACTATGTCGACAAATTAATTGAAAATGGAGTAAAACCAGAGACCTTTACAAGATTTTTAGATGAGAAAGGAAAGTGTACAGAATTAGAAAATGAAAAGATTTATAAAGCTATTGAAGAGGCAGAAAAAATTGAAAATCCGAATATTTCAGAATTCGAAGTTCAAGAAAAGATTGATGAAATGAATGATAAATTTCAGAAAAAATTAGATTGATTAGTATTACCTTGACCCCGTTTGGGGCTATCTGAAGACAATGCTGTATTGCACCTTTTTTCCGATAGTCTCCCTTTTTTATGTGTGTGTGTGTGTGGG
>JAGBRL010000038.1 GCA_017632345.1 Paludibacteraceae bacterium | reverse complement strand
TTTTCAGTCCTTTGCTCTACCAACTGAGCAATGGCACCATCTTTTTTGTTTTGCGTTGCAAAGGTAAGGCTTTATTTTGATTGTGCAATAGATTTTGATAAAAAATAATCGGAAAACCTTTATTTTTTATCGGCAATGGTATAAAATATGCGTTTTCTGGTCAAAAGGTTGGAATCTGTTGTATTTGCAAGAAATTAAATAATAAATAAAAAAGGTTAAAACATTGCAGAGAATATCTTTTTAGTACTTTTGCATTTGTTGAATTTACAAAAAAGTCAAAATGGAGATATATGAAGACAGTGTCGTAGGAAAGGTTACGCTGTCACATTCTGCAAAAGCAAAAAATATTGGTCTGAAGGTGAAGCCCGACGGAGAGGTGGTGCTTGTTGTGCCGCACGGGATTTCTGTTGACCGAGCCGTCGATTTTCTAAAGTCAAAGTATGACTGGGTGCTGAGCCATACCGTAAACCGTTCAAAAATCATTTACGATGAAACCACAAACTTTGAAACTCTTACATTCAAACTTTTTGTGAGACGTGGCGATGACGATAATTGTCGTTTCTGCCTGAAGCGCGGTGAGCTGTATGTGTACTATCCGCACAGTTGCGATGTGAAGTCGGACGATGTGCAGAGGCTCATAAAGTTAGGTATTGAAAAGGCCCTGAAAAGTGAAGCCAAGCGTATTTTGCCGTCCAGGCTGGAGATGCTGAGCAAGATGTTCGGGTTTAAGTACGAGAGCGTGAAGATTCAAGGCAGCCACACAAGATGGGGCAGCTGCTCAGGCAGGAAGAACATCAATTTGTCATGTTATCTGCTGTTGTTGCCGATACAGCTTGTTGATTATGTGCTTCTTCATGAACTTTGCCATACTGTGGAGATGAATCATAGCGACAAATTTTGGAAGCTTATGGATAATGTTACAGACGGCAGGGCGAAGAGCCTCCGAACTGAACTTAAAAGCTACTCTGCGACCTTATAAAATAACGAATGTCTGTGTGATTTGTAATAATTTGTGAAATATATATAAAAAACTGAGTGTAAAACTTGTTAAACAATATAATTTTTTTATATTTTTGCACGTTTTAAAAAATAAAGCAAGATAAAAATGGCTGGAACAAAAAAAATAAAAAATGCGTTGGTCTCTGTGTTTCACAAAGACAACTTGGATGAGATTATCAAAAAACTTCATTCAGAGGGAGTTAACTTCATATCAACAGGCGGAACACAGTCTTTTATAGAAGGCTTGGGCATTCCGTGCCAGGCAGTTGAGTCGCTTACAGGTTACCCTTCAATCCTTGGCGGGCGAGTAAAAACTTTGCATCCGAAGATTTTTGGAGGCATCTTGGGTCGTCGTGAACTGGAAGGTGACCGTGAGCAGATGGCGAAGTACGAAATCCCTGAGATTGACCTTGTGATTGTTGACCTTTACCCTTTTGAGGCGACTGTTGCGTCTGGAGCGTCAGAACAGGATATTATAGAGAAGATAGATATAGGCGGAATCTCGCTGATCAGAGCGGCTGCCAAGAATTTCAAGGATGTTGTGATCGTGGCTTCGAAAGAGCAGTATCAGCCGTTGCTTGACGTGCTGAATGCGGACGGGGCAGAAACAACTCTCGAAAAGCGCAAATGGTTTGCTGAAAAGGCGTTCGGTGTCTCTTCTCATTACGACACTGCTATCAACGCTTATTTCAAAAAGTCGTTGGGCGAATAAATCAGGATGCCTCTGAGAAAAAAGTCCGGAGGCGGTTAACAATCTGCGGCTTGCGCTGTTTTGGTGTCTTTGCCGCGCACTTAAATTTTAAAGTATGGGCTTATTTTCATTTACACGAGAAATAGCGATGGACTTGGGAACAGCCAACACTATCATCATTCATAATGATAAGATAGTTGTGGACGAACCGTCTGTCGTAGCTCTTGAACGCAAGACAGACAAGTTGATTGCGATTGGAGAGAAAGCACGCCAGATGCACGGAAAGACTCATGAAGACATCAGAACCGTGCGTCCGCTTCGTGATGGCGTGATTGCAGACTTTAGCGCTGCTGAAAAGATGATGAGAGGTATGATTGAGATGGCTGTCTCTAACAACAGCTGGTTCTCTCTGTTCCCTCCTGCGTTGAAGATGGTGGTTTGTATCCCTTCGGGAAGTACGGAAGTGGAAATCCGTGCGGTGCGAGACTCGGCTGAGCATGCCGGAGGTCGTGAGGTTTACATGATCTTTGAACCTATGGCTGCCGCTATTGGTATCGGGCTGGACGTGGAGTCTGCCGAAGGTAACATGATTGTTGACATAGGTGGAGGTACGACCGAGATTGCGGTTATCTCTCTAGGTGGAATTGTGTCTAACATGTCTATACGTGTGGCTGGCGATGACCTGACTGACGATGTTGTTGAGTTTATGGGACGACAGCACAATATAAAGATAGGTGAGCGTACTGCCGAGCTTATCAAGATTAATGTTGGGTCTGCGCTCACTAATCTGGATAATCCGCCTGACGATTATGTTGTGCGCGGACCGAACCGTATGACAGCGCTCCCTATGGAGGTGCCTGTGTCTTATCAGGAGATTGCACATTGTATGGACAAGACCATTTCGAAGATTGAGGCTGCAGTGCTTCGCGCATTGGAACAGACTCCGCCGGAACTCTATTCTGACATAGTGAAGAATGGCATCTATCTGGCTGGTGGTGGAGCTTTGCTTCGTGGTCTGGACAAACGTCTGACAAACAAGATTGGAATACCTTTCCTTATTGCAGATGACCCGCTGCATGCTGTTGCACGTGGTACGGGAATTGCTTTGAAAAATACAGACCGTTTCTCTTTCTTGAGAAGGTCTTAAGGAATGTATAGTAAAAAGGAGCGCTCTTTTCTGAGTGTCTCCTTTTTCCGGGTCTGCTTCTATAATGGAGTCGAAGGGCTCGCCTAATCTATGGTAAGTCCGTTGTGGTTTATAGAGGTTGCCATAAGTAAAAACACGGTGTTGTCGCAGCGTGTTTTTGTTGTTCAAAAACGATTCTGTAGCAGGTTTTATTTAGCGTGCATGAAGACATTAATTAAGTTTTTTCTTACTTTTAAAACATTGCTCGTTTTCTTGTTTCTTGAGTTGGTCTCTTTTTTGCTGATTGTGAATAATAATCAGTTCCAAAAAAGCCAGTTTCTGAGTTCAAGCAACGTGATTGTGGGCTCTATATACGAGGGCGCGAGTTCTGTCTTTGGATATTTCGGGCTTAAAGAGACTAATGGTATTCTGGCTCAGGAAAATTCAAGGCTGAAGGAGGAGCTTCTGAGCTGCAAGAGCGAGTTGGAGCGTATGAGGCGGGACTCTAATTTTGCAGCCAGGGCAAGTGTGGCTGAACGTAATTGCTACTCTTTTGTGTCGGCTAAGGTGATAAACGCCTCTGTCTATAAGGAACGCAACTACATCACTCTGGACAAGGGAGCGGGAGACGGTATTCGTCAGGACATGGGAGTGATAGGTCCGAACGGCGTGGTCGGCATTGTGCGCTCTGTGTCGGATCATTTCTCTGAAGTGATTCCTATTGTCTGCCTGTCTGACTTCAATGTCAGCGCCAGAATAAAGGGTAACAGCAACCTCGGAAGCGTGAGCTGGAGCGGAGGGGACTACCGTAAGGCTGACCTCTGGGAAATTCCGCAGTACGTGTCTTTGCAAGTGGGCGACACGGTGGAGACGAGCGGATGCTCATCCATCTTCCCGGAAGGGATTGTTATTGGCACTGTCTGCGATGTTAAGAGAAAGTCGGAGGACTATTTTTACGATATAGAGATTAATCTTTCTACGGATTTCTCTAATCTCACTTATGTGGATGTTATTAACTATCAGTTTGCCGAAGAGCAAAATAATTTAGAGGAGGCGGAAAAATGACAGGTAGTGTTTTATCTTATGTGCTGAGGTTTGTGCTGTTTGTGCTTCTTCAGGTGCTTGTGCTGAACAGGGTGCTCTTCTTTGACTTTGTTAATCCGTATCTTTATGTGCTGTTTATAATAACGTTGCCTACAATGATGGACCGCATTGCGCAGATGCTTGTGGCGTTCCTGCTTGGGCTTTGCGTTGACATATTTTCAGGCACAATAGGGCTGAACGCGTTCGCGTGTGTGCTGACGGCCTACATCAAGCCGTTCCAGAACAAAGCCTTCGGTCCGCAGGAGGAGTTCGGCATTGTGCCGTCTTTCACGACTTACGGGGTGGCGCAGTTTGTGCAGTATAGTTCTGTTCTTGTGCTGATTCATCATCTGGCTTTCTTTATTGCGGAGGCCGGCTCCTTTGAACACTTCGGAACCATACTTCTGAAGACGCTGTGCAGCTCTGTTTTCACCATGCTGCTCATCATTAGTGTTGAATATTTCAAAAGCAGAAAGTAGGAGATGCTGAACGATACGTATCAAAATAGAAGGACTGTCATTGCCGGAATGATACTTCTGGTGGTGTTTGTCTATGTGGCAAGGCTTTTCTCCATTCAGATTCTTGACGACACGTATCAGGATTTGGCAGACAGCAACGCTTTTTACAAAAAGATAGTGTATCCGACGAGAGGGCTTATAAAGGACCGCAACGGGAAGCTTATCGTGAGCAACAAGCCGGCTTACGACGTGATGGTTGTGCCGCGCGAACTGAAGAAACTTGACACGCTGGATTTCTGCAACACAATTGGAGTGACCGTTGACGAGTTTAAGAAGAGGATGAAGGAGCTGCGATACAAAGCGGGGTACTCTTCCTACACGCCGCAACCTTTTATGACACAGCTGTCTGCTCAGGACTATGGCTATTTGCTTGAAAAGCTTTACAAATATCAGGGTGTATATATTCAGAAAAGAACGTTGAGGAAGTATCATTATCCCAACGCGGCTCTCGTGCTTGGCTCCATTGGCGAGGTGGACCGCTCTACTATCAAAAAGGACTCTTTTTATATTATGGGCGACTGGGCTGGCAAGAATGGTATAGAGAAGACCTATGAGATGATGCTGAGGGGAAAAAAGGGCGAGGAGATTCTGCTTCGCGACGCGCACGGTCGTATCAAAGGCAGTTATGAAGATGGAGTACATGATGTGGAGGCTAAGGCGGGAAAGGACATCACGCTTTCGTTGGACATTGACCTGCAAGCTTACGGAGAACTGCTTATGCAGAACAAAGTGGGAAGCATTGCGGCTATTGAGCCTGAAACAGGCGAAATCCTGGCTCTTGTTTCTGCTCCGACTTATGACCCGTCTATTCTTGTGGGGCGCGAACGAACTAAAAATTATTCTAAACTTGTAAAGAATCCGCTGAATCCTCTGTTCGACCGCCCTATGATGGCTGAATATCCGCCGGGGTCAACTTTCAAAACTGCAAACGCTCTTGTGCTGCTGCAGGAAAAAGTCATTACGCCAGCGACTGCGTTTGGTTGCTCAAGAGGCTTTCATGCTGGAGGCCTGACTGTGGGCTGTCACCCGCACGCGTCGCCACTGACGCTTGTGCCGTCTATTCAGCACTCTTGCAACGCTTATTACTGCGCAGGATTCCGTTCTATGATAGACGACCGACGGAAGTATAAAAACACGGCAGAGGCGTTCGAGGTTTGGAAAAATCATATCGTGTCGCTTGGCTTTGGTTATAAGCTTGGGGCAGACGTGCCGAATGAGGAGCGAGGATATATCCCAAACTCCAAAGTTTACGATAAAATTTATGGGGCGGGATATTGGAAAGGTCTCACAATCATATCTGTGTCAATAGGTCAGGGAGAAATTCTTGCGACGCCTCTGCAAATCGCGAACCTTGGAGCTATCATTGCGAACAGAGGTTATTACTATGTGCCGCATCTTGTGAAAAATATAGAGAATGACACTATCGGGTCTGCTTTCAAGGAGAAGAAGGTGACCTCGATAGACCGCAAATATTATGATTATGTGGTTGACGGGATGGACCTTGTGATGAAGAACGGTACTGGCTGGGGGTCGAGAATCGACAGCATAGAGGTGTGCGGAAAGACCGGTACTGCTCAGAATCCGCATGGCGAGGACCATTCGCTTTTCATGGCTTTCGCGCCTAAAGATAATCCTAAGATTGCGATTTGTGTTGTTGTGGAGAACAGCGGGTTCGGCGCAACTTGGGCTGCGCCAATCGCCACGCTGATGATTGAGAAATATCTGAAGGGCAGAATTGCTCCGCGCCGTAAATCCACAGAAGATAGATTGTTGAACGCTAATTTGTTGCCAAAAATTGATACGTCGAATTAACATATTTCAAAACATAGACTGGATAACCGTTGTTATCTATCTCCTGCTGATTTTTTTCGGCTGGGTCTGCATATATGGGTCTGTTTATAATTTTGAGGAGAAGGACTTTTGGGATTTCTCTGAAAGATACGGGAAGCAGCTTGTCTGGATGGGTATGGCGTGCGTTATTGCGTGCGTGCTGCTTACTTTGGACAGCCGTGTTTATAACAATCTTGCCTATCCGGTTTACGGCGTTTTCTTGCTGCTGTTGCTGCTGACGCTCGTGCTTGCCCCTAATATAAAAGGGTCGCGCTCGTGGCTGGTTATTGGGCCGGTCAGTTTGCAGACTGCGGAGTTTGCGAAGACGGCCACCTGCTTGGCGTTGGCTAAGTTTATGAGCTCGTATGCTTTTCAGTCGGGAGGTTTTAGAGTGAAGAATTGGCGCAACCTTGTGGCTCTGTTCTTTATAGTGGCAGTGCCGGCAGGTATTATATTGTTGCAGAACGAAACAGGCTCCGCCATTGTTTATGTCTCTCTGATGCTGATGATGTACCGTGAAGGTATGCCGGGGGTCATTTTGTTTTTAGTGCTTTGCTGCGTTGTCTTTTTTATCGTGGCTATACGTTTTGGAGATGTGCCTATTATCGATGCGGTGCCCGACGAGTCGTTCGGTCTTTTCCTTGTGGTGATGATGACGATTGCGGTTTCTTTAGCCTTTGTTTTTTATTATCTGAAGGATGCTCAGCTCTGCAAAAATGTGCTGCTCTATACTGTTGCCCTGTTTGGCGTCAGTTTTGCGGTTTACAAATTTTTCGGCGTGAATGTGAGGTTCTTGTATGTGGCGTATGCAGCTCTGGCGTTGACTTTTATGTATCTTATGGCGAAACTGTTTAATGTGCGCAAATTGACGTATTTGTGGATTTCGTTATTTATGCTCGGGTCTGTGGCTTATGTGAATATGGCGGACTATATGTTTGAGAAGGTTCTGCAGCCTCACCAGAGGGTGAGAATCATGGAGACGCTTGGCATGACAAACGACTTGAAGAGGTCCGGTTATAACGTGAATCAGTCCAAAATAGCCATTGGCTCAGGAGGTGTATGGGGCAAAGGCTTTCTGAACGGGACGCAGACAAAGCTTAAATATGTGCCGGAACAGGACACCGACTTTATCTTCTGCACGGTGGGCGAAGAGCACGGATTTGTTGGTGCAACTCTTGTGCTGGGACTGTTCCTTGTGCTGTTATTGAGGCTTATAGTGCTTGCGGAACGGCAAAGGTCACAGTTCTCCAGAACTTACGGATACTGCGTAGTCTCAATACTGTTCTTTCATCTCGCCATAAACATAGGTATGGTTATTGGGCTGACTCCGGTTATCGGTATTCCGCTGCCGTTCTTCAGTTATGGAGGCTCTTCTCTGTGGGGCTTCACAATACTGCTTTTTATCTTTATTCGTCTGGATGCCAGCAGGATGGAGTATATGCCGAATTGATTTTTTACTGAATGCTCTATTGACAGGATAAAATATGAAAAAAAGGGTAACTGCGACATTAGCATGTTTGATGTTTTTCTTATCAGCCATCTCAGAAGAAATTTTTTCTATTGAGGATTTAAGATCTGAGGTGTTGTTATCTGTGAACTTAGAAACTGCAGAACAGTTGTCCTACGAGACAATAGAATCCGATTATATTCAAACTCGTAATACTATAAGAAGGTATAATGGATGCTGGAACAAATATTACAGCTTAGGTATTTATAAATACAAAGGAAACAGTTTCGAGATTCTTCTATGTACCAATGGATATACAACTTTTACATATTTGGTTGCAAAAAAGGGGGATGAGTTTCCAAAAATGCTTTTAATAGATATGCGCACAGGAACTCAGGTGGATGTGTCGTTTAAAATCAGTAAAGGATTGATACATCTATCCTATATTGAACATTGCGCTGAGTTTCCCGTAACAAATTCAGAGACATATCGTCTGGATAGTGAAATTTCCGTAGTGGAATCCCAAGATAAGCCTCCGTTTAAAGAAGTTAATATCATCTCAGAGTGACAGGTTGAAGGCTGTCCATTCAGAAAAAATAAACCCGCAAGAACAATCTCGCGGGTTTGCTTTTATATACGAAGGACCTGTTAGTCTCTGTCTCCTAAAATTCTCAAAAGGTAGATGAACAGATTTATGAAATCCAAGTACAAAGATAACGCTCCGTGAATAGCGTAGGTTGATGTTGTCTCGTTATTGCCTTCCAGCGAAACGGCGTAGGCAAGCTGTTTAAGCTTGTTTGTGTCGTATATTACAAGACCTGAGAACACAATCACGCCTGCGTAGTTAAGAATCCACTGCAAAGTCGAACTGCTGAAGAATATGTTTACGATAGTAGCGATAATAAGGCCTATCAGCGCAAAGAACAGAATGTTGCCAAGCGAAGACAAGTCTTTTTTTGTCACATAACCGTAAATGCTCAGAGCAGTGAACGTGCCAGCTGTTATTAGGAACGTTGAAACGATGGAGCTTGCAGAGTACGTGAGGAATATGGACGCTAACGTCAGCCCGTTTATTAAAGAGAACAGCACGAACATGAGAGATGCGACTCCGGCAGACATCCTGCTGATTCTTGAACTTAAGATAAAGACGAGAGCAAACTCTGCTATTATCAACCCCCAGAACACAAGACTGTTTCCGAAAATTAAGCTTATCGCATATTCGGACCTCGCAACAGCATGTGCGGCAAGAGCCGTGATAATCAATGCAAAGGACATCCATCCATACACTTTAGTCATGAATTTGGCTGCAACAGACCTCAAGGCTTCAACTTGGCTTAGCTCTTGATAATTTAGATTTTCTAAAGAATTTGTATCCATAATGAAATAGTTTATTAGTTTTTGCAAATTTATGTATTCTGATTTGAAAAAGCAAGAAGGAAAAGCTATACAGGATAAAAAAACGCCCAAAAACAAAGAAAGGCTTCATCTAGAAAGCCTTCCTGTACCTCAGGCGGGACTTGAACCCGCACGACCGCAATGGTCACAGGATTTTAAGTCCTGCGTGTCTACCATTCCACCACTAAGGCGATAAACACTTAAATACTATGAGCGAGCGGAAAACGGGACTCGAACCCGCGACCCCAACCTTGGCAAGGTTGTGCTCTACCAACTGAGCTATTTCCGCAGTTTGATAGGAGTGAGATTT